>NZ_JBFUKA010000011.1:0-61925 GCF_056401085.1 Nocardioides sp. P4_G4 | reverse complement strand
CCCTGGCGCTCCTCAGCGGCGCGTGACCTGCACGACCGTCGGCCGCGGTCCCGCGAACTGACCCCGGCGCGGGGTGCCACCGGCACCCACGAAGTCGGGGAAGTACGACTGCTGGGCCGCCCAGGAGCCGTCCTCGCCCGGGTGCTGGACGGCCACGAAGACCGAGCCGTCCCGGTCGTGGACGACCGGCCCGCAGGTCTCGGCGCCGGTGGGCACCGCGAGGAACTGCTGCACCCGGCCCCGTTCGGGACCGGCGACCGGCACCTTGAAGAGCCCGTCGGACTGCTTGATCGCGCTCGGCTGGCCGTCGGTGGAGATCCACAGGTTGCCGACCGAGTCGAAGGCGACGTTGTCGGGACAGGAGATCGGGGACACCGGGCCGGCCCACCCGCCGAAGTAGGTGCCCGCCGACGCCGCGTCGCCGCAGATGAGCAGCAGGTTCCAGGCGAAGGTCGAGGCCGTGTGGTCGCCGCCGGTGGGCATCATCTCGACGATGTGGCCGTCCTTGTTGGCGCTGCGCGGGTTGGGCTCGGTCGGGCCCTCCTTGCCGACCTTGCCGCGGTCGGTGTTGTTGGTGCACGCGACGTAGATGAAGCCGTTGACGTAGTTGGGCTGCACGTCCTCCGGGCGGTCCATCCTCGTCGGCTGGACCGTGTCGGCTGCGAGGCGCGTGAACACCAGCACCTGCTCGGTGCTCATGCCGGGCACCACCGACTCGCCGTCGACGGTCAGCGGCAGCCACTCGCCGGTGCCGTCGCTCACGCCGTCGGTGAGGCCGTCGCCGGTGAAACGCGCGACCGACAGGTCGCCGTGGGAGAGCAGGCCCTTGTTGTGGGCCCGGTCGCGCCTGGAGCCGCCCGCGCGGTAGGTGTCGCGGGAGACGAAGCGGTAGACGTAGTCGAAGCGCTCGTCGTCGCCCATGTAGGCCACGACCCTCCCGTCGGCGTTGACGATGACGTTCGCGCCCTCGTGCTTGAAGCGGCCCATGGCGGTGTGCTTGACCGGGGTCGAGCGCGGGTCCTCGGGGTCGACCTCGACGACCCAGCCGAAGCGGTGGGGCTCGTTGGGGTTCTGCACCGCGTCCCACCGCGGGTCCACGGCACGCCACTGGCGCGTGTCCTGCGCGCCGAGGCCGTAGCGCTTCTCCGCCGTCGAGGTGCCGGCGGCGTAGAAGTACTGGTTGAAGTTCTCCTCGCCGGAGAGCACGGTGCCCCACGGCGTCGTACCGCCGGAGCAGTTGTTCATGGTGCCGCGCACCCGGGTGCCGGTCGGGTCCTCGGCGGTCTGCAGGAGTGGGGAGCCCGCGGCCGGGCCGTCGACGGCGAAGACGGTGTCGAGGGTGATCCGACGGTTGAGCCGACCGGTGCGGTCGTACGTCCACGGCTCGCCCGCGTGGCGACGGCGCAGCTCGACCACGGACAGGCCGTGGGCGGCCCAAGCGGTGCGGACGACCTCCTCGGCCGGCATCGTCGGCGGGAACATGATGCCCTCGTTGGTGTACTCGTGGTTGGCCACGAGCAGCGCCCGGGTGCCCTTGCGGTCCGTCACGATGATGTCGAGGTAGTCGCAGTTGTAGCCGAACTGCTGGGCCTGCGCCTCGTGGTCCTGGGCGTCCTGGTCGAACTCCGGGGCCCGCGCCGTGATCGGGTCGCCCCAGCGGATGATCGGGTCCCAGCGGTAGCCGCTCGGCACGCTCACGTCGTCGACGGTGGTGGCGACCGGACCGATGGCGTCGAACGCCAGCCCGGTGGGACGGGGGCCCTGCCCGTGCCCGTGGCCGGCGCCCGGGGCGGCGAGGGCGCGCCCGGTCGACTGCGGGGCGAAGGCGACGGTGGCGGCCCCGACGGCCGCGGCGCCCAGCACGGTGCGACGGCGCAGGGCGCTCGCGGCCACGTCGCGGAAGTAGCCGGTCTCGGTGGTGTTGGGCACCTCCTTGAAGCACGCGTCCCCACACCTCAGGTGGCAGGTGACGGCGCTGCGGTTCGCGTGGGTGCGACCGGCCATGGGCAGCAGCCGGGCGTCGGGTCGCTGGGGGGTGAGGGTCATCGGGGCTCCTGGTGGCGAATCGATCCGTGGCGGGACGTGCGGTGGCTGGTCGGTCACTGCGTGAGTAACCGCGGACCCGACCCAACCGCTCCCGTCTGGCCGGACGGTGACGACGACGTGAACAGCGGCCGAGGGGAGGTGGATGGAATGATGGAGCCCATGCCCGCCCGCCCCGACGCCCTGCTCTGGGGGCGTGCGGTGGTGCTGACCGCGGCCACGTTCCTGGTGGGCGCGCTCGGTCACGTGACCGCCGGCGGCCTGCTGCCGGGGCCCACGCTCCTGGTGACGTTGCTGGCCGTCGGCACGGCGCTGGCGGCGACCTTCCTCGCCCGCCCGGCGTCGGCGCGGCTCCTCGTCGCCCTGGTGGTGGGTGGCCAGACGCTCGTCCACGCCGCGCTGAGCCTCACCGCGGGGCACGCCACCACCGCTCACGCGGCCGTCGCCACGGGCCCGACCCCCGCCACGGGCCCGACCCCCGCTACGCCGCCGGCCCCGTCCGGGTCGTTGCCCACCGACGCCGGCGGGCGCATCGGCTCGCTGCAGGACCACTACGAGTCCAGCGTGGGCGCACCGGCCGCCACCGGGCTCTCGGTGCCCGATCCGGCCGCGCTCCTCGACCACCTCCCGATGTTCCTGGCCCACGCCGCGGCCGGCGTGGTGGTCGGGCTGCTGCTGGCCCGGGGCGAGCGCGCAGTGTGGGCCCTGCTCGCCCTGGCGGTGCGCACCGTGCTGACGCCGCTGGTGGTGCTCCTCCCGCTCACGCCCGCCCAGCGGCCCCGCCCTGCCGTGGTGCATCGCCACCCCTCGCACCGCACCCCGCGCGACCGCGTCGCGCGCAGCGTCGTACGCCGTGGTCCGCCGGCCCTCCTCGCCGCCTGACCACTCACCACACCCGCACCACAGCACCGCCTCCTGCGTGCGCGCCCTCCGGGCCCCGCTGTCGAGGCGGCGTACCCACATCCGTCGAGGAGACCCATGACGCTCGCCCCACCCCACCCGTCCACCCGCCGCGCCCGGTCCACGCGGTCCGGCCCGTCCGGCCTGTTCCGCGCCCTGTGGCGCTGGCACTTCTACGCCAGCTTCCTGGTGGTCCCGGTCCTGCTCCTGCTCGCGGTGACCGGCCTGGTCTACCTGTTCCGCTTCCAGCTCGAGCCGCTCCTGCACCCCGACCTGATGAAGGTCTCGGCGCCCAGCGACACCGCCATCACGCAGCCCTACGCCAACCAGCTCGCCGCCGTCGAGCGGGCCCACCCCGACGCGACCGTCGTGTCCATGGCCGAACCGCGCGAGGACGGTCGGAGCACCGTCTTCTCGGTGACCACCGAGGACGGCGCCGCCCGGGACGTCTTCGTCAACCCGTACGGCGCGGAGGTCCTGGGCTCGCTCGACCCCGACCGCACCGTGTCGGGCATCGCGGTCCTGCTGCACGGCGAGCTGATGAGCGGCCGGGTCGGCGACCTCGTCATCGAGCTCGGAGCCTGCTGGGCGATCGTGATGGCGCTGACCGGCTACTACCTGTTCGTGCGCGGCTGGAAGGCCCRCCGACGCCGGACGGCGAAGGGCGCCCCGGGCGCGCGGCTGCGGTCCCGGCACGGCCTGGTCGGCGCGTTCGTCGGCGTGGGGCTGCTCCTCCTGCTCGTGTCCGGCCTGCCGTGGACCGGCCTGTGGGGCGAGAAGGTGCAGCAGCTCGCCACGGCGCAGGGCTCGTCGCTGTGGAGCGAGGACCACGGCGCCCTGTCCGACCCGACCTCGTCGCTCGACGAGTCGCTGCCCCACAGCCACTCGGTCGAGGTGCCGTGGGGGATGGGGGAGTCGCGGGTGCCGCGATCGACGGCGCCCGCCGAGGGCGACGAGGGGCGCAGCGTCGCCAACCTCGACACCGCCGTCCTCGCCGCGTCCGACGCCGGGCTGCGGCACCCGATGACGATCGCCCTGCCCGCGGAGGAGGAGGGCGTCTTCTCCGTGATCGGCTACGCCTTCGACGCCCCGTCCGACGAGCGCACCGTGCACATCGACCGGTACGGCGGCGAGGTCGTCTCGACGTACGGCTTCGACGACTACCCGCTGCTGGCGCGGGTGGTCTCGCAGGGGATCGGCCTGCACGAGGGGCGCTCGTTCGGCGCCTGGTCGATGGTCGGATCGACACTGATGTGCCTCGCGATCATCTTCTCCTGCGTCTCCGGCCCGCTGATGTGGTGGCGCCGCCGCCCGTCGCGGTCGGGCTCGATGGGCGCGCCCCGCGGCCGGCTGCCGCTGCGGACGTCCCCCGTGCTGGTGGTCGGACTGGTCGCCCTCGGGATCCTCCTGCCGCTGTTCGGGCTGTCGGTGCTCGCCGTCCTGGTGCTCGACCAGCTGGTCGTCCGGCGCGTGCCGGCCCTGGCGAACTGGTTCGACACGGTCCAGCACTAGCAGCGAGGGTGGGGCCCATGACCGACGAGACCGACTTCGCCAGCCGCTTCCGCGCCGCCGCCCGCTCCTGCGAGCGGACGGTCTTCTGGCGCAAGACCCGCCCGGCCGACGACCTCGGCCGGTTGGCGATCGCCTGCGAGGAGCTGGGGATCGAGGACTGGGACTCCTACGGCTCCCGCGGGGCGGTGACCGACCTGGAGACGCAGGTCGCCGCGCTCCTGGGCAAGCCGGCCGCACTCTTCGTCCCGAGCGGCACCATGGCACAGCAGGCCGTGCTGCGGATCTGGTGCGACCGGTCGGGGAGCCGTCGCGTGGCGCTGCCCGACCTGTCCCACCTCGTCCACCACGAGGAGGACGGCCCCCGGCGACTGCACGGACTGGAGTGGGAGTTCCTCACCACCGGTCGGCGTACGCCGGTCGCGGCCGACCTCGAGGCGGTTCCCGGCCAGCTCGGGGCGGCGCTCACCGAGCTGCCGCTGCGCGACGCCGGCTGCCTGCTGCCGTCGTGGGACGACCTCGTCGGGCTGTCCACGGCGGCCCGGGAGGGCGGCGTACCGCTCCACCTCGACGGGGCGCGGCTGTGGGAGTCGCAGCCGTTCTACGACCGGCCCCTCGACGAGATCGCGGCGCTGTTCGACAGCATCTACGTGTCGTTCTACAAGGGCCTCGGCGCCCAGGCCGGCGCCTGCGTCGTCGCCGACGAGGACGTGGTCGACGAGCTGCGGTCGTGGCGCAAGCGGATGGGCGGCACGCTCTTCACCATGACGCCGTACGCCGTCGGCGGACTGCTCGGCCTGCGCGACGAGCTGCCGCGGATGGGGGAGTACGCCGACTGGGCGCGGTCGCTGGCCGGCGCCCTGCCGTCGCGGGGACTGCGCGTGCACCCGGCCGTGCCCGGCATGTGCACGTTCGAGGTGTACGCCGACGGCCGGGCCGACGAGGTCAACGACCGCCTGGTCGACTTCATGGAGGCCGAGCACACCCTGCTGTGCGGACCGTTCCGGCAGACCGACGACCCGGGCACGGTCGTTGCCGAGCTGGCCTGCTACGCCGCCGCCACCGAGCACGACCCCGAGACGGTGGCCGACTGGCTGGCCCGCGTGGTCAACGGCTGAGGGCCCCGAAATGGCCGCTGGGACCTGAGTCACGAGGTGACTCAGGTCCCAGCGGGAACAGCGAGGGTGCTGCGATCAGCCGTTGACGGCGGTCTTGAACGCGGCGCCGGCCTTGAACGCGGGGGCCTTGCTGGCCGCGATCTCCATGGTCTCGCCGGTCTGCGGGTTGCGGCCGGTGCGGGCCGAACGCTCGCGCGACTCGAACGTGCCGAAGCCGGGGAGGGTGACCTTCTCGCCCTTGGCCACGGTCGAGGTGATCGAGGTGATCACGGCCTCGAGGGCCTTGTCGGCCTGCGCGTTGGTCAGGTCGGCGTGCTGGGCGATGGCGTCGCGAAGCTCGGTCTTGTTCACGTGTATTGCTCCTTGTTCGATCCTTGGGATTTCACTCCACCCAACAGGATCCGGGGGTTGATCCCCAAACCCGGCTACGTCTGGGCGTCGTGCTCGAAGAGCAACGCTATAGGCACACCCGGGATTGACGTGGCACCCATACCCGCTCAGGCGAGCCCTCTCGTGGTCGCGAGGGGCCCCGAGGCCGCCACGGGTCGCCGGTCAGCCGCGGCTCGCCCGGCCGACCAGGATCGGCAGGACGGCCAGCAGGAGCACGGCCGCGGTGAGCACCGCGGCCCCGGCGACCCAGCCGGCGACCCGGCCGAGGACGACGTCGAACACCATCGAGGTGACGCCGGCGATCAGCAGGGCGACCGCCCCCAGCAGCACCTGGGAGACCGGCTGGGCGGTGGCGACGAGCCACTCCTTGACCCCGTCGCCGAACAGTCGCCGGTGCACCGCGACGGGCACCAGCATCATCAGCGTGGTCAGGCCGGCCAGCGTGAGGACGCAGAGGTACAGCGTCCGCTGGTAGTGGTCCAGCTCGGCGAAGGCGCTCTGGAAGGGGAGGGTGACCAGGAAGCCGGCCAGCAGCTGGACCCCCGTCTGCATGACCCGCAGCTCCTGCAACAGGTCGTCCCAGTTGCGGTCGAGCTGCTCGTCGCGGGTCTCGTGGCGGCCTCGGGTCGTCGGCTCGGAGCCTTCGGTCATCCCGTCAACTTACTCGCGCGGACGACCGTCGCGCCCGCAGGATTCGGTGACGTCCGGCGCGGGTCGCCGGGCCCTTCGGCCCTCCCGCGCTCCGGTCCCCAGCGGCAGCGTGGGGACGAGGACCCACTCACGAAGCTCGGAGACCGCCATGCCCGACCAGAAGGCCAAGCCTGTCCTCGTCGCCGTCGGGCACGACCCGATGGACGCGGCCCTGGCGTACGCCACCGAGGTGGCGGTCCGCGAGGGCTGCGGGCTGCACCTGATCCACGTCCTGCACCACGTCGCCCAGGGCCCCGAGATGGTGCTGGTCGACATCGTGGACCTCGAGCACGCTGCCCGGGGTGTCCTGGGGGCGGCCGTGGAACGGGCCCGCGACCTCCTCCCGGAGGGCCTGCCCGTCACCACCCAGCTGGTCTGGGGCGGACCGGTGCCGGCCATCGTGTCGGCGTCGGAGGAGTGCCGCATGGTGGTCCTCCAGCGTCGCCCGCTCGCGCGGGTCCTGAGGGTGGTGACCCGGTCGACGTCCAGCGGCGTGGCCGCGCACGCGCACGTACCGGTCGTGTCGGTGCCGGCCGCGTGGACGCCCCGCGAGGACGACGTCCCGACGGTCGCCGTCGGGGTGGACATCCCCGAGCGGGCCGAGCACGTGCTCCGGGCGGCCGCCCACGAGGCCCGGGCGCGCGGAGCCACGTTGCGCGTCGTGCACACCTGGGCCTACCCGGGTGCCTACGACGACATCATCGTGTCGCGGATCGAGCACGAACAGTGGACCGAGCGCGCCACCCAGGACATCCACACCGCGCTCGCCGCACTCGGCGACGAGGTCGAGGGCCTCACGGTCGTGATCGAGGCGCGGCACGCGCACGCGGGCGACGCGCTCATCCGGGCGGCCCGCACCTCCGAGGTCCTGGTCATCGGGCGGCACGACCCGCTCGTCCCGGCCGGGTCCCACCTGGGTCCGGTGGCGCGGGCCGTCCTGCGCGAGGCCGCCTGTCCCGTGCTGCTGGCCGACCCCCGGCCCCGACACCACTGGGGCACCACGCGCCAGCACGCCGACGTGGTCTGAGGGCCCGGCGGGCCGTGATGGTCTAGATTGCGCTCCCGTGAGTGCCCAGGCCCCTTCCGCAGTCATCCTGATCCGCGCCGAACGGTTCACCCCCAACCCGGCGACGGCCGCCGACAACGCCTTCCAGGCCGACGCGCCCGTCGGTCAGAGCGACGACGACACGGCGGCGCGGGCGCTGGCGGAGATGGACGCCCTGGCCGAGGCCCTGCGCGGGGCCGGGGTCCGGGTGCACGTCTTCGCCGACGAGGACCACACGCGTCCCGACAGCGTCTTCCCCAACAACTGGCTCTCCACCCACGCGGGCGGCATGGTCGCCGTCTACCCGATGTACGCCTCCAACCGGCGCCACGAGCGTCGCGCCGACGTGCTGGAGATGCTCAAGTCGTCGTACCGCGTGCAGACGATCGTCGACTACTCGGGCCTCGAGCCGGACGGGATCTTCCTCGAGGGCACGGGCGCCATGGTGCTCGACCACGTGTCCCGGGTGGCCTACACGGCGCGCAGCTACCGCGCCGACACCCATGTCCTGGAGCGCTTCTGCACCGACTTCGGCTACGAGCCGATGGCCTTCGACGCGGTCGACTCGACGGGCGTGCCGGTCTACCACACCAACGTCATCGCCTGCATCGGCACCGAGGTCGCCCTGATCGCTCTCGAGATGATCCCCGACCCGGACCGGCGGGCCCAGGTCCGTGAGCGCCTCTCGGTCAACGGGCGGACCGTCGTGGAGCTGACGGAGGACCAGATCCGCGAGTTCGCCGGCAACGCCGTCGAGCTGTGCGGGCGTACGCCGCAGGGCCGGCGCCGCTACATCATGGCCATGTCGGCGCGCGCGTGCGGCAGCCTCCGTCCCGACCAGGTCGCGGCGATCGAGGAGTCCTGCGAGATCGTCGCCGTGGACATCCCGACCATCGAGCTCGCCGGCGGCTCGGTGCGCTGCATGATCGCGGGGGTGCACCTCGACCGTCGGCCGAGCGCCGAGCCGGAGCTCACCGAGGCCGTCGAGGCCATCAACGAGGACGCCGGGACCCTCGACGGCAGCGACCTCATCCTGGCCGACGAGAAGGCCGACGCCTAGCCGTAGGCGGCGACGAGCTGGGCCTCCGCCGCGTCGAGGTAGCCCGCCATCGCGGACTCGGCGCCGGTGAGGTCCCCGGCGGCGAGCAGCTCGAGGATCCTCCGGTTGCCCGGCAGGTAGGCCTCGTGGAAGGCCTGCGGTGCGGCCATGACGTGGAAGACCAGCCGCAGCTCGGCGAGCAGGTGTCCCATCGCCTCGTCCACCCGGGGGCTCTCCGCGAGAGCGGAGACCGCCTGGTGGAAGTGCATGTTGGCCGTGCCCACGGCCACCCACTGCCCGCGGGCGGCGGCGGCCTCGCCCTCCTCGACGGCGTCCCGGGCCGGTTCCAGCAGCCGGGTCCAGCGGTCGGTGCCGAGCTCGTCGGGGGCGTACCGCTCGGCGGCCCGCCGGACGGCGCCGCACTCCAGGATGCGGCGCAGCTGGTAGAGGTCGTGGACGTCCTCCACCGTGAGCTTGCGGACGAAGACGCCGCGATTGAACTCGTGCACCAGCAGGCGCTCGTGCCCGAGCAGCCGGAACGCCTCGCGCAGGGTGTTGCGCGAGACCCCCAGTGCGGCGCCGATGTCCTCCTCGGAGAGGCGGGTGCCCGGGGCGAGGCTGCCCTCGGTGATGCGGGTCCGCAGCACGTCGGCGACCCGGCCGGCGGTGCTGGCGCGGCCCAGCCGGGACCGCTCGGCCTGGAGCTCGTCGAGCCACTCGGTGGTCGTCACGAATCCGACGATAGCGGATCGGACTATTGACGGATTGTTCAACAATCGGCATTCTGGTGTGACGGGGACCACCTCCCGATCGCATCATTCGGGACCGACAGATGGGTGAGCCATGACCGACGACCAGGCCAGCGAGAGCAGGACCGGCCGGACCAGTCCGCAGCAGGAGTCCCCGACGGCGAGCCCCGGCGGCAGTGCCCGCGGAGCCCTGCTGGGCGCGATGTTCCTGATGGCCACGAGCGCCATCGGCCCCGGCTTCATCACCCAGACCACCGTCTTCACCGCCGAGCTCGGTGCCGCGTTCGCCTTTGCGATCCTGGTGTCGATCCTCGTCGACATCGCCGTCCAGCTGAACGTGTGGCGGGTCGTCGGAGTGTCCGGGATGCGTGCTCAGGAGCTGGCCAACACGGTGCTCCCGGGCGCCGGCTACGTGTTGTCCGCCCTCGTGGTGCTCGGCGGCCTGGTGTTCAACATCGGCAACATCGGCGGCACGGCGCTGGGCGCCAACGCCATGCTCGGGATCGACGTCAAGATCGGCGGCGCCGTCTCCGCGGCGATCGCGATCGGGATCTTCCTCAGCAAGCGGGCCGGCATCGCGATGGACCGCATCGTGGTCGTGCTCGGCGTCCTGATGATCGCCATGGTGCTGTACGCCGCCATCGTCTCGGACCCGCCCGTCGGTGACGCCCTGCGCCAGACCGTGCTCCCGGACCAGATCGACTTCCTCATCATCACCACCCTGATCGGCGGCACGGTGGGTGGCTACATCACCTACGCCGGGGCCCACCGGTTGGTCGACTCGGGCATCACCGGTCCCGACCACGTCCGCGACATCACCCGCGGGTCGGTCACCGGCATCATGGTGACCGGCGTGATGCGCGCCCTGCTGTTCCTCGCCGTGCTGGGCGTCGTCGCCGGCGGCGTGACGCTGGCCGCGGGCAACCCGCCCGCCKCCGCCTTCCAGGCAGCACTGGGCGACGTGGGGGTGCGCGTCTTCGGCATCATCCTGTGGGCCGCGAGCATCACCTCGGTGATCGGCGCGTCGTACACCTCGGTGTCGTTCCTCGCCGGCTTCTCCAAGCGTCTGGAGGCCAGGCGCAACCTCATCACCGTCGGATTCATCGTCTTCTCGGCCGTGGTCTACCTCGCGCTCGGCAAGGCGCCCGTCACGCTGCTGGTCCTGGCCGGTGCGCTCAACGGACTGATCCTCCCGGTCGGCTTCGCCGTGATCCTGTGGGTCGCCGCGCGCCGGATGGACCTCCTCAACGGCTACCGGTACCCGAGGTGGCTGCTGGCCATCGGAGCCCTCGTGTGGGTGCTCACCGTCTACCTCGGCTGGAACTCCCTCGAGGGCATCAAGGCACTGCTGTGACGGCCGTGCAGCGGATCGACCTCAACGCCGACCTGGCGGAGGGCTTCGGCGCCTGGACCCTCGGCGACGACGACGCCCTGCTCGAGGTCATCACCAGTGCCAACGTGGCGTGTGGCTTCCACGCGGGCGACCCGACGGTGCTGCGGCGCACCTGCGAGCGAGCCGCGGAGCGTGGCGTGGTGATCGGCGCCCAGGTCGGCTACCGCGACCTGGCGGGCTTCGGCCGGCGCTTCGTCGACATGGATCCCGAGGAGCTGACCAACGACGTGCTGTACCAGATCGGAGCCCTGGAGGCCTTCGCCCGGGTGGCCGGCACCCGGGTCGCCTACGTCAAGCCGCACGGCGCGCTCTACAACGCGATCGTGCACCACCAGGCGCAGGCCGAGGCCGTCGTCGAGGCCGTCATGCGCTACGACCCGACGCTGCCGGTGCTCGGGCTGCCCGGCTCGGTGTGGCTGGCGGCGGCCGAGGGTGCCGGGCTCACGCCGGTGCCCGAGGCCTTCGCCGACCGCGCCTACACGCCGCAGGGCACCCTGGTCCCGCGGCGCGAGCCCGACGCCGTGCTCCACGACGCCGACGAGGTGGCCGAGCGCACCGTCCGGATGGTCACCCGGCAGGAGGTGGTGGCCGCCGACGGCTCGGTCGTCTCGGTGAGTGCCGCGTCGGTGTGCGTGCACGGGGACAGCCCGGGGGCGGTGGCCATGGCGACCGCCGTACGACGCGGGCTCGAGGAGGCGGGCGTCCGGCTGGCCCCGTTCGCCGGGGGTGACGCCGCATGAGGCTGCTCCCGTGCGGCGACTCCGGGCTGCTCGTCGAGCTGGCCGACCTCGACGCCGTGCTCGCGCTCTACGCCGAGCTGGTCGACGACCCGCCCGAGGGCGTCGTCGACCTGGTGCCGGCCGCCCGGACCCTGATGCTGCGCATCGACCCTGCGCACTCGGACCCGACGCGCGTCGGCCAGGCGGTCCGGGCCGCCGAGCCGCGGCCGGGCAACCGCCCCGACGCCGGCCGCCTGGAGGTGCCCGTCTCCTACGACGGCGAGGACCTCGCCGAGGTCGGTCGGCTGACCGGGCTGGGGGAGCGGGGCGTCGTCGAGGCGCACACGGCCCAGGAGTGGACGGTCGCGTTCTGCGGCTTCTCGCCCGGCTTCGGCTACCTCGTCGGCACCGACGACCGGTTGACCGTGCCGCGGCGCAGCGCCCCCCGCACCCGCGTCCCGGCCCGCGCCGTGGCGCTGGCCGGCGAGTTCAGCGGGGTCTACCCCCGGGAGTCGCCCGGCGGCTGGCAGCTCATCGGGCACACCACCCTCCAGCCCTGGGACCTCGACCGCGACCCGCCGGCCCTGCTGGTGCCCGGTGTCCGCGTCAGGTTCGTGGAGGCGTGATGCCGCTCGGGAGCAGGACCGGGCACGCGACGTCGACCTGGCTCGAGGTCGTCGCTCCCGGAGTGCTGACCACCGTGCAGGACCTGGGCCGCCCGGGCCTGGGCGCGCTGGGCGTCGGCCACTCCGGTGCCGCGGACGTCCCGGCCCTGTGCCTGGCCAACCGGATGCTCGGCAACCCCGAGTCCGCGGCCGCGCTGGAGGCGACCTTCGGGGGCCTGGAGCTCATCGCCCACGGGAACGTGACCGTCACCCTGACCGGAGCCCCCTGCCCGGTCACGGTCGACGGTCGCCACGAGGGCGCCCACGGCGTCGTCTGGGTGCCCGACGGCGCGACGCTGCGCCTGGGCACGCCCCCGGCCGGACTGCGCAGCTACCTCGGCGTGCGGGGCGGGGTCGCCGTGCCGCCCCAGCTGGGCTCCCGGTCCGCGGACACACTCGCCGCGCTCGGCCCGGCGCCGCTGGCCGTGGGCGACCGGCTGCCGGTGGGCGCCGCCGTGGCGCCGCTGCCCGGCGTCGACCTGGCACCGGTGGCCGCGCCCGAGGCGGGCGACGTGACCCTGCGCGTCGTCGACGGACCGCGCGCCGACTGGTTCACCGCGACCGCCCGGGACGCCCTCGTGTCCGGTCCCTACGAGGTCACCGCGGACAGCAACCGCATCGGGATGCGGCTGTCCGGGCCGGAGCTCGAGCGCACGCAGGAGCGCGAGCTGCCCACCGAGGGCATGGTCTGCGGCGCGCTCCAGGTGCCGCCCTCCGGGCAGCCGACCCTCTTCCTGGCCGACCATCCCGTCACCGGCGGCTATCCCGTCATCGCGGTGGTCGTGCCCAGGGACCTCTCACGCGCGGCCCAGGTCCGCCCCGGCCAGCGCATCACCTTCACCCGAGTGCCGACCACCCCGCTGACAGGAGCACACGATGACTGAGACCACCCTGCCCGACCGTCCCGCCGCCCTGACGCCCGCCGAGGCCCGCGAGGTGTTCCGGTCGGGGCTGAAGGTCCCGACCTCGGGCTGGTGCACCGGCTGGACGCAGGCCAACGTGCTGGCGGTGCCCCGGGCACTCGCGTACGACGTCCTGCTCTTCGCCCAGCGCAACCCGGCGGCCTGTCCCGTCCTCGACGTCACCGAGCCGGGCGAGGTCGGCAGCCCCCGGTTCGCGGGTGACCTGCGCACCGACCTGCCGTCGTACCGCATCTACGAGCACGGTGAGATGGTCGGCGAGGTCGACGACGTGAGCGACCGGTGGCGCGACGACATGGTCGCCTTCCTCATCGGCTGCAGCTTCACCTTCGAGGGGGCGCTGCTCGACGCAGGCGTGCCCGTGCGCCACATCGAGCAGGGCAGCAACGTGCCGATGTACCGCACCGACGTCGCGTGTCGTCCCGCCGGCGTCCTGTCGGGCCCGCTCGTGGTGTCGATGCGCCCGATGCCGGCCTCGCAGGTGGCCACCGCCGTCCGCGTGACCTCCCGCTATCCCGCGGTCCACGGGGCGCCGGTGCACATCGGCTCGCCCGCCGAGCTCGGCATCGCCGACCTCGACGCCCCCGACTTCGGGGACCCCGTCGAGGTGCGTCCGGGCGAGGTGCCCGTCTTCTGGGCCTGCGGGGTCACCCCGCAGGCGGCCGTCATGCAGTCCCGCCCGGAGCTGGCCATCGGTCACGCGCCGGGCCACATGGCCATCACCGACATCCGCGAGAGCGAGCACCTCGTGCCGTGAGGTCGCAGCGTCAGCGCGCCCCGGCCTCGGTGCCGAACCAGCCGGACGGGCCGAGCTCGGAGCCCATCCGCGGGACGTACTGGTCGAAGTAGACCCGCGAGATCAGCTCGCGCCGGCTGCGGACGTCGGCCTTCTCGAAGACCGATTTCAGGTGGTCCTGGACGGTGTACGCCGAGACGTGCAGCGTCGCGCCGATCTGCTTGGTGTCGACGCCCTGCAGGACGAGCTGGGTCACGTCGCGCTCGCGCTGGGTCAGGCCGAACGCCGCGACGACCAGCGCGACGATCTCCGGCGGGCGGGCCTCCTCGATCGTCACCACCACGTCGCCCTCGCGGTCCGCGAAGGTCGTGAGCGGGGACGCGTGCAGCACCAGCCACATCCCGCTGGACCCGCGGACGCGGCTGCGAGGTGGCACGCTCGTCTCGCCCCGGGCGAAGCGGCGCGCCGCGCCCACCAGGGCACCGATGGCCGCCATCGGGTCACCGGCCGCCTCGCCCTTGAGCAGGTCGGCCACCCGCTCCTCGGCACCCATGCTCATCTGCACGACCTGGTTGTCGGAGCCGACGATGAGCACCGCGGGCCCGACGGGTCCGTCCGCGACGCCCGGCGCCGTGGCGATGCGCGCCAGCATGCCGGTCCGGACCCCCTGGGCGAACAGGCCCGAGAGCGAGGCCAGGAAGTCCACGTCGGCCTCGTCGAACGCCACGTCGTCGGAGCCCCGGAAGAGCGCCATCGCGCCCCAGGGCTGGGTGCCGTCCCGGAAGATCATCCGCGCCTCGTCGTGGAAGCCGAAGCGCGGCCGCATGAAGTGGCTCATCCGCCCGGACCGCTCGATGTCCCCACCCGTGGCGAGGTGGACACCGGCCGCCGGCACGACCGCCGCGGTCAGCTCCGAGAACGCGGTCGCCTCGACGGTGCCGTACTCGATCAGGCCGAACTCGTGGTCGTGCTCGTTGACGTCCCGCAGGTCGCCGTACTTGCGGGCGCTGGTGAGCAGGTGCGTGCTGGGGTCGTGGGTGGCCAGGCAGGCACTCGCCCACGGGACCGCACGGGCGACCGAGTCGACGGCCTCCTCGAAGAAGGTGTCCAGGTCGAGGCCGGCGCGGGCCACGACCTCGACGTCGCGGCGCACCCGCTCGACGGTCAGTGCGGTGGCCATCTCCCGAGTGTCCGCGCAGACCCCTGATCGGCACATCCCACATTTCTGGGTGGACCAGACCACCACTGCCGGACGGGCCGATCTCCCCGCCCGTCCGGGATGGTCGCGACCCCGTCACCGACCGCACGGTAGGGCCATGGACCTCCTCACCGGCACCCGAGCGGCGCCACTCGACGACGAGGGCCGGCTCCTGCACGGGGAGGACGTCGCGGCCCAGCTCGCGCTCGCTGTGGAGCGGCTCGAGGCCGCCCTGCGTGCCGACGGCCGCAGCCCGGCCGAGCTCTGCGACCTCCGCGTGCTGACCACGGACCGTGACGCACTCACCGGCGTGCTCGACGTGCTCCTCGAACGGCTCGCGTCCCTGGGCGTCACGCCGCGGGTCGCGGTCGACGAGGTCGAGCAGCTCGACCTCCCCGGGATGCTCGTCGCCCTCGAGCCAGCCCTCGAGCCAGCCCTCGAGCCAGCCCTCGCACCAGCCCTGGAACCGATCACCMCACCCACACGAGAAGGAAGCACCATGACCACCAGCACCACCACCGTGAGCATCGCCCCGAGCACGGCCGCCGCCCTGCGCGGCCTCTGCGAGGGCCGCGTCCACCTGCCGGGAGACGCGGCGTACGACGTCCACCGCGTCCCGTGGAACCTCGCCGTCGAGCTGCGCCCGGCCGCCGTGGCGATCCCGCACAGCGTCGCCGAGGTCCAGGACGTCGTGCGTGCAGCGGCCGCGGCCGGCCTGCGCGTCGCCCCGCAGAGCACCGGACACGGGGCCGGTGCCCTCGGGGAGAAGGACCTCGGCGACGTCGTCCTCCTGCGCCTCTCCGAGCTCACCGGCGTCACCGTCGACGCCGAGGCGCGCACCGCCCGGGTGGTGGGCGGCACCCAGTGGCAGGACGTGGTCGCGGCCACTGCACCCCACGGCCTGACCGCGCCGCACGGCAGTGCCCCCGACATCGCCGTGGCGGGATACGCGCTCAACGGCGGCCTGTCGTTCTACGGCCGCCGGCACGGGCTCGCGGTCAACTCCATCCGGGCCGTCGACGTCGTCCTGCCCGACGGCTCGTGCGTGCACGCCGACGCCGGGCTCAACGCCGAGCTGTTCTGGGCGGTCCGCGGGGGCGGGGCCAACCTCGGGGTCGTGGTCGCGATCGAGCTCGACCTCCTGCCGTACGCCGACGTGTTCGCCGGCATGCTCCTGTGGGACCGGGAGCAGGCGGCGGCGGTCGTCCCCGCCTGGGTCCGGTGGAGCCGGGAGGTCCCGGAGTCGGTCACCACCTCGCTGCGGGTGATGAGCTTCCCGCCCCTTCCCGAGCTGCCGCCGTTCCTCAGCGGTCGCGACCTGGTCGTCATCGACGGCGCGGTCCTCGAGGACGACGCCCGGGCGGCGGAGCTGCTGGCGCCCCTGCGGGTGCTGGCGCCCGAGATGGACACCTTCGGCCGGATGCCGGTCACCGGGCTGCTCGGCGTCCACATGGACCCGCCGGCCCCGGTCCCCGCGGTGTCCGACCACAGCGTACTCGGCGAGCTGGACGAGGCCGCGGTCGAGGCGTTCCTGGCGGCCGTCGGCCCCGGCACCACCACGGGGCTGCTGTTCGCCGAGCTGCGCCAGCTCGGCGGGGCGCTCGGTCGACCGGCCCCGGGAGGCGGAGCCCTCTCGCACCTGACGGGCTCCTACGCGATGTACTGCGTCGCGATCGCCCCGTTCCCGGCGGCGGCGGCGGCCGGGGCGGCGGCAGCGGCCGGCGTCGTACGGGCGCTCGCCCCGTGGTCCCTGCCCAGCAGGATCGCCACCTTCACCGAGGCCGACGAGGACACGAGCAGCATGTTCGACGGCGAGGCGTGGGCGCGGCTCGCGCGGTTCCGCGACGCCCACGACCCGCAGCGGGTCCTCCTGGCGCACCACGCGGTCTGAGGGACACGCGGCGCCATGGCCTGACCCCGGGGGATCAGGCCATGGCATCGGGGTTGAAGAGGGCGACCTTGAGGGCGCCGGTCTCGCCGGCCTGGGAGAACACGTCGTAGGCGTCCTGCATCTCGTCGATCCCGTAGCGATGGGTGCACAGCGCCCCGACGTCCAGCCGGCCCTCGCTGAGCAGGCGCAGGAGCAGCGGCGTCGTCCGCGTGTCGACCAGGCCGGTCGTGATGGTGACGTCCTTGATCCACAGGGTCTCGAGGTGGAGGGTCGCGGGCTCGCCGTGGACCCCGACGTTGGCGACGTGGCCACCCGGGCGCACGAGCTCGGTGCACAGCTCGAAGCTCGTCGGCACGCCCACCGCCTCGATCGCCACGTCCGCGCCGGCGCCCCCGGTGAGCGAGGACACCATCGCGAGGGCCCCCTCGGGGCCGACCACGTCGTCGGCACCGGCGGCCAGCGCGCTCCGGCGTCGCGCCTCGGCGGGATCGACCAGGATGATCCGCGAGGGGCTGAAGAGCCGGCCCGTGATGAGGGCGGCCAGCCCGATGGGACCGGCACCCACGACGACCACGGTGTCGCCGGGGGAGACGTGCGCGGCCAGCACCCCGACCTCGTACGACGTGGGCAGGATGTCGGCGAGCATGAGCGCGTCCTCGTTGCTGACGTTGTCGGGCAGCACGTGGAGCGAGTGGTCGGCGAAGGGCACCCGGACCTGCTCGGCCTGGGTGCCGTCGACGGTGTGGCCCAGGACCCAGCCCCCGCCGCCCAGGCACTGCCCGTAGCGGCCCTCCTTGCAGTAGCGGCAGCGACCGCACGAGGAGATGCAGGAGACGAGGACACGATCACCCGCGCGGACGTCGCGCACGTGGTCGCCCACCTCGAGGACGGTCCCGACGGCCTCGTGCCCCAGGATGCGGCCCACCTCGACCTCGGGGACGTCCCCCTTGAGGATGTGGAGGTCGGTGCCGCAGATCGTGACGGCGTCGACGCGCACGATCGCGTCGTCGGGGTCCTTGATCGCAGGATCCGGCACGTCGACCCAGGATCGGTGGTCGACGCCGCCGTAGACGAGTGCCTTCATGACGGTCCTGTCCTCTCGACGGGTGCTCGTCCTCCATCCTGCGACCGGCACCGGGGCGACGCCGGAGGCGTGGTGCCCCGCAGGCAGGGACCTTGGTCCCCAGGGCCAGGTCGAGCCCAACGTCCGGACGGGACGGGCCTTCGGGCCCTGCCCGGAGGGGTGAGGCGTGTCGGACGCTGGAGACGGAGGCGTCGAGCACAGATCGGGGCCGGGTCGAGGACAGGGGCTGCCATGAGGGCCTACCGAATCGGGTGGCACATCGTCAACGGTGCCGTCTGCCTTCTGGCACTGGTCGGAACGGCGCTGGCGGTGCAACCCGTCCTCTTCCTCGCCATCGGTGCCACCCTCGCCATGCTGGGGGCCCTGCTGGGCGTGGCGTTCAAGGAGGAGCTGAAGGACGTCCCGCACCCGGTCCTGACGGGCGCTGCGCTGGCTACCACCCCGGCCCTGCTACCGGGACTCACCGAGGTGYTGGGCGGAGCGACCATGGCCGTGGCGGGGGTGCTCGTGCTGTCGTCGCCCTGGGTGGTGGCGTGGGCCGACCGCCGGCTGCGGCCGTGGTTGTTGCCCGCCCGCATCGTCCAGGCGGGCATGGCCGAGCCGGACGAGGCGCTGCGCCGGCAGTGGGCGGAGTCCACCCGACAGCTGGCGAAGGCCACCTCGCTCGCGGACCGGATGGTCGTCGTGCACGCCCGTCAGCAGATCCTCGACGACGTCGCGGCCCGCAACGGGGGGCGGCTGCCGGCCTTCGTGTGGACGATGCCCGAGGCCCGCGGTGGACTGGACCACCCGTTCGGCGAGCCGCACCGGCCGCGGTGACGCGAGCGATTCCGGGACCTTCGGCCCTACCCGTGACGTCGGGGTGCACCGACGGTGGGACCACGACGACCGGTGTACGCCGGTCGGCGCCGCGGGCGGACGACGCGCCCGAGGGCTCCCGGGGAAGGGGTGGATCGTGGCGACAGCGATCGAGGTCAGGCAGGCCCACCAGGACATGCTCGAGACGGCAGCGCGCCTGGTCGACGAGATCGGGCACCTGCCGCCCGGCGGAGTGCTCCGCTCCTACTGGCGGGCGGTGAGGCTCATGCGGCTCGCCGGCTGTCCCGTGCCCGCCCTCGCGGGGGAGGCAGAGATGCTCGCGCGGGACCTGCTGGGCGCCCGGGGCGTGCGCGTGCCGCAGCCGCGGAGCTCCATGCCGATCGCTCGCGCCAGCTGAGCCGCACGGTCGTGCTGGCCCTGCCGCCGGTCCCCCCGGTCACACCCACCGTGGTGGACATCCGGGCGTCCCACCATCCCGGTGTCGACCGGATCGTGATCGAGCTCGCCGGCGGGCTGCCCGCCACCCGCCGGGTGCGCTACGTCGACCGGCTGGTCGCCGACGGCTCCGGGTTGCCGGTCCGCATCGCCGGACGTGCGGTGCTGCGCGTGGTGCTCGGCCCGGCCCAGGCCCACGACGCGCAGGGTCACTCCACGGTCCCGCGGCGCACGGCGTACTCCTTGCCCAACGTGATGACCACCGTCCGGGCGGGCGACTTCGAGGGGGTGACGACGTACGGGATCGGGCTGGCCAAGCGCACGCCCTTCGAGGTCTCGACGCTCCAGGACCCGAGCCGTGTGGTCATCGACGTGCGCGCGGGCTTCCGCACGGAGCAGCGACCGGTCTTCTTCCTCGACCGGGACCGCTTCGTCGACGGGGTCGAGCCGTTCTTCGTCCGGCGGATGCGACCGGTCCGGCCCGGGACCCCGGCGACCGGCCTCATGGACCGGCTCTTCGCCGGGCCGCTCCCGGCGGAGCAGCGGGCCGGCCTGCGCCTGCTGAGGTCGCGGGCGACCGGGTTCGCCGACCTGGCCGTGGCGGGCGGGGTGGCCCGCGTCCGGCTGACCGGCGGCTGCAGCAGCGGTGGGTCGACGGTCACGGTGGCGGGCTCGATCATGCCGACACTGCGCCGCCTCCCGACCGTGGACTGGGTGAAGGTGCTCGATCCCTCGGGCCACACCGAGGCCCCGACGGGCCCCACGGACTCGATCCCCGCCTGCCTCGAGCCCTGAGGCCGCGCGACCGGATCAGTCCCTGAGCGCCAGCGGCACCAGGGCCACCGCGCAGGACGCGTGCTCCAGCACCGAGCAGGCCACGGACCCGTAGACCATCTCGTGCGCCGCGCTGCCGTGGTGGGTGCCGAGGACCACCATCTCCTTGTCGGCGGCCGCGTCGAGGACGGCCAGGTCGGCCAGGCCGGTGGCCAGGGTGCGGTGCACCTCGACGTCGGGGTACTTCTCGGCCATGCCGGCCAGGGTCTCGGCGAGGATGAGCAGCTCGTCCTCGTCGGCGTGGATGCCCTCCTCCTCGCCGTGGGCGTGGACGGCCGCGTGCCGGACGTCCCAGTAGGCGTGCAGGACGGTCAGCGGGAGCTGTCGCATCGAGGCCTGCTGGTAGGCGAACTCGAGGGCCGGCGCGCAGCGGGCCGAGCCGTCGACGGCGGCCAGGATGCCACTGCGCTCCGCGCCGTCGGTGGGTCGCATCACCACGACAGGGCAGGCGGCGTGGTGGGCGACCCCGACCGCCACCGAGCCGAGCAGCAGGCTGCCCACCGGGCCGCGGCCGCGGGAGCCCATGACCACGAGCGAGGCCCGGGACGCCGCGTCGACCAGCACCTGGCGCGGGTCGCCGAAGCCGAGCACCTCGTGCACGTCGAGCTCCGGGGCGCGTCCGGTCACGTCGGTACGCGACTCCGCGAGCAGCTCGTGGGCCTGGGACTCCAATGCCTCGAGCCCGACGCCGGTGCCCATGCTGGGTGACAGCCCGACCGGCGCCAGCCAGACGGTGCTCATCGGTGAGAGGGCGTGCACCAGGGTGAGCGAGCGGTGCGTCAGCAGCGCCTGCTCGACGGCGAAGTCCACGGCGTGGTCGGAGGACGGGGAGCCGTCGACGGCCGCGACGATCGTGCCCAGGGGTGCGCGGACGGTGTTCATGGTGCTCTCCTCGTGCCCTCGCCAGCGGACCTCGCTGCCGGTACCTCCAGACTCCTCGACCCCCGCTAGGCAGGGGAGGGGCGCTCGGTCCCGATCGCAAGGACGTTGTGCCCTGCGTGGGCCGCTCGTCCTGCGGACGCCGGATCACCGGTGAGCACCCGGACGGCGAGCGACGTCGTCGCCTCGATGCCCAGGAAGCCGACCACGCGGCTCACCCGGTCGATGTCCAGCGGCAGCAGCCCCGGAGTCCCCGGGACGTCCGGGGTGAGCCCGAGGTCGAGGTCGTCGCGCCCGGACATCATCCGCACGTTGAAGTCGTAGCGCTCGCGCGCCCCGGGTGCGGTGAGTCGTCGTACGACGCCGGCGCCCAGTCGGCGGCCGCCGGTCTCGGCGGCCAGGGCGTCGAGCGCCGCCGCCAGGGAGCGGCCGCCGTCGTGGTCGACGTCGGCCCACACGGCGTCCATCGAGCCGGCGGTGAGCAGCAGCGCGGCCGCCGCCTTCTCGCCGATCCCGGTCACGCCGGGCAGGTTGTCGCTGGCGTCGCCGCGCAGCGCGGCGTACGCGAGGTAGCTCTCGGCGGCCACGCCGTACATCGCGTGCAGCCGGGCCGGGTTGAGGAGCGGGGAGGCGTTGATCCCGCCGTCGATGAGCCGCAGCACCTGGGTGTGGTCGCTGATGTGGGCGAAGGCGTCCCGGTCGGAGGTGATGATCACACAGTTCCAGTCGTGGGCGGTGGCCCACGTCGCCYCCGACGCGTTGACGTCGTCGGCCTCGAGCCCCTCCGGGGTGAGGGTGGCCAGGCCGAGGGCGTCGAGCAGGGCACCCGCGCGCTCGAGCTGGTCGACGAGCTCGGGGTCCTTCTCGGCCCGCCCCGCCTTGTAGTCGGGGTAGAGCTCACGGCGCACGGACGCGGTGCGGTCGTCCAGCCCGAAGATCACCGCGTCCGGCGCGAACTGGTCGATCGACTCCAGGATCTGGCGGAGCATGCCGTGCAGCGCCCACACCGGCCGGCCCGCCCGGTCGGTGATCCGGGTGTGCGCTCGCGCGTGGTGGTTGCGGTGCAGGAGCGACGGTGCGTCCACGACCAGCAGCAGTCGGCGCTCGTGGGGCTCGGAGGGGGACTCGGGCGGGGGCATGGCTGACCCAGCCTGCCACCTCGCGTGCTGCTCGCGGTCTCGGGCCGGTGCCGGCACGAGCGTGCCTCGGACGAGGGAGGACGGATCCGTCGCCCAGGCACTAGCCTCAGGGGTGGGGCAGAGTGGGGAGGGGGGTCGCATGACCGAGGCGGCAGGGAGCGGCGAGGGACCGCAGCTCGACGAGCTGCTGTCGCAGTTTGTCGCGCGCGCCCAGGACGTGATGGCGGCCCAGAACCGGCTGCGCGGCCTCCTGCACGCCAACCGACTCGTCATCGGCGAGCTCTCCCAGTCCACCGTGCTGGAGCGCATCGTCCAGGCGGCCTGCGAGCTCGTGAACGCGCCGTACGGCGCGATCGGGGTCATCAGTCCTGGGGGCAGGGGCCTCGCGGAGTTCATCCAGGTGGGCATCGACCCCGACCAGATGGCTCGCATGGGGCACCTCCCGGAGGGGAAGGGGCTCCTGGGTGCCCTCATCGACGACCCCCGGCCCATCCGGTTGCGGAACCTCAGCGACGACGTCCGGTCGGTCGGCTTCCCGGACTCCCACCCGCCCATGCGGGGGTTCCTGGGGGTGCCCATCCGCGTGCGTGGCGAGATCTACGGCAACCTCTACCTCGCATCGCTGGCCGAGGGTGAGTTCAGCGCCGAGGACGAGGAGCTGGTCCTGGCGCTGGCCGCGACGGCCGGGGTGGCGATCGAGAACGCCCGGCTCTACGAGGAGGCCACGCACCGTCAGGACTGGCTCGAGGCCTCGACCAGCATGACGCGACGGGTGCTCACCGACCCCGAGGATGAGTCGCTGCGGACGGTCGGGCAGGTGGTCGCCGACCTCGCCGACGCCGACCTGGTCACCGTGATCCTGCCGGGGGCCGATGCGCAGGAGCTCCAGGTGAGTGTCGCGGTGGGCCAGGATGCCGATGACCTGGTCGGCTTCACCTACCCACTCGACGGTTCCATCGCCAAGACAGTGCTGCAGAGCGGCCGGGCGCAGGTGTTCGACGACGCCGCCGCCCTGCAGCCGCCGTCGGCGGTCGTCGCGGTGGCGCAGGTGGTCCCCCTGGGGCCGGTGATGGTCGTCCCCCTCGCGGGAGCCAAGGGGATCCTGGGCGTCCTCGTGGTCGGACGCCGACAGGGATGCCGGCCCTTCGACGCCGCCGAGGTCGACATGGCCTCCAGCTTCGCCTCCCACGCCTCCGTGGCCCTCGAGCTCGCCGACGGACGGCGTGAGGTGCAGCGGATGGCCCTGTTCGAGGACCGGGCGCGGATCGCCCGCGACCTGCACGACCACGTGATCCAGCAGCTGTTCGGGGCAGGCATCTCCCTCCAGGGCGTCCTGGCGGGAATGGAAGGAGGCGCCGGCGGCGAGCTGGTGAACCGGGTGATCGACAGCATCGACGACTCGATCCGGCAGATCCGGGCCTCCATCTTCCAGCTCCGGCCCCACGCCATGCTGGGCGTCGGCCTCAGGTCCGCCGTGCTGGCGGTGGTGGCCGGAGCGACCCCCTCCCTGGGTTGGGAGCCGCGGGTGGAGTTCGTCGGGGCGGTGGACTCGGTGAGTGACGAGCAGTTCGCCGACGACGTGGCGGCGGTGGTGCGCGAGTCGCTGAGCAACGTGGCGCGTCACGCCAACGCGCGCCATGCCACCGTCTCCGTCTCGGTGATCGGTCCGATGCTCGAGGTCGTCGTGGAGGACGACGGCATGGGCTTCAGCGACGTGGGACGGAGCAGCGGCCTCACCAACCTGCGCAAGCGGGCTGAGAGGCGTTCCGGCAGCTTCGTCGTCGGGCAYGGACCCCGTGGGCTCGGGACCCGCCTGACCTGGCAGGCGCCGTACCTCACGATGTGAGCCGAGGGGACCAAAGACCCTCCCGACCGGGACCATCGGCCCTGAGGCCTTCCACCCCGGCGATACATCCTTGTGGTGAGGGCGATCTCGACCGACCGGGCACCAAGTGCCACGTCGTGTTCGGAGCCCTCTGGCCCGACGAGTCGGCCACCGCATACCCGTGCTGCCCCAGGGGGGTCGCCGCACGGTCCCGACCCCCTCGCTCACGCAGCCCGGGGGTCGGGTGCGGGCCGACGTCGGGCCACCCCACGTTCCTGCCGTGGTGGTCGTCAGTGGGACCGGGCCGTGGCCGGAGCCGACCACGACGCGAGGAGCGCCAGTGCGTCCGCGGTCCGGGACGCGGGCTCGGCCGCGTAGATGGTCAGGGTGAGCCCGGGCTCCGAGAGCATCTCGACGCTCTCGTAGGCGAGCTCGAGGTCGCCCACGGCTGTGTGGTGGAACGTCTTGCTGCCGGCCGCGTGGATCCGGACGTCGTGGTTGCTCCACCGGCGCCGGAACTCGTCGCTGCGCGTGGCGAGCTCCCCCACGAGGTCGTGCATCTGGGGGTCGTGGGGGTCGCGTCCCGCCTCGGTGCGCAGGATGGCCACGCAGGTGTCGGCTGCGGCGTCCCAGCTCGGGTAGAAGCTGTGGGAGTCCTCGTCGAGGAAGGTGTAGCGCGCGAAGTTGGGGACCTCACCGGGTGAGCGCTCGTACATCGCCGCGTGCATGGCGTGCCCGAGCCGGTTGGTGGCCAGCAGGTCCATGCGTCCGTTGCGGACGATCGCCGGGCCCCCGGTGATCGTGTCCAGGACCCAGGACAGGGCCGGACCGGGGACCCAGGCGCGACGGGTCCGGCGGCGGGGTCGCAGCATCTGACTGGTGCCGTCGGCCGCCTGGGCGAGGTGGAACAGGTGTGCCCGCTCGGCGTCATCGAGCTGCAGGGCGCGGGCGATCGCGTCGAGCACCGAGGCGCTGACGCCCGACAGGGCGCCCCGCTCGAGCTTGGCGTAGTACTCGATGCTCACCCCGGCCAGCGCGGCGACCTCGCCGCGCCGCAGGCCGGGCACCCGACGTGCACCCACGTCCGGGAGCCCCACGTCGGCCGGCGTCAGCTTCGCGCGCCGCGTCGACAAGAACTCGCGCACCTCGTCCCGATTGTCCACGGCCACCACCGTACGGCGGCTCGGGGGCGTGTGGGATGCCCTGTCAGTACACGTCACGACGGAGCCTTTTCCAGGTCCTGCCGACCGGGTCTCATGGTTCGTGACACGGCGCGGACCCCCTCGCGCCCGAGCGAGAGGAAGACTGTGCGGACCACCGCGATCGACCGTCGGGACCGACGCGAGGACACCTCCGGGCGGAGCGGGCCGAGCCCTGTCGTGCTGAGCCGGGTCGTCCTGGCCAACGTGGTGCTGCTGACGATGATCGCGCCGCTGGCCACGGACATGTACGTCCCGGCGTTCCCCCTCGTGGGCAGGGACCTGCAGGCCACCGCGACCGAGGTCCAGCTGACCCTCACCACCTTCTTCGTGGGCATGGYGCTCGGCCAGCTCGTGGGCGGCCCGGTCTCCGACCAGCGTGGGCGCCGCGGGCCGCTGCTCGGCTCGATCGCCGTGATGATCCTCGCCTCCGCGGTGTGCGCGGTGAGCCCGACGATCGGGATCATGATGGCGGCCCGCTGCGTCCAGGGCTTCGCCGGTGGCTGGGCGATGGTGATCGCCCGGTCCGTGGTCGTCGACCTCACCTCGGGTCCCCGCCTCGTGCGCTCGCTCAACCTGGTCCAGGGGGTGGCGGGCGTCGCACCGATCATGGGACCGCTCGCCGGCGCCCTGATCCTGCAGCTCTCGCACTGGCGGATGTCGTTCTGGCTGCTCGCCGCGTGGGCCGTGGCCATGCTGGTCGCCGTCGCTTGGTCGGTACCGGAGTCGCTTCCGGTCGAGCGTCGCCACGGCGGCGGGCTCGCTCAGCTGCGGCGGTCCGCGGGGACGGTGCTGGGTCGCCCCGGCTTCGTCGGCCACCTCGTCGTGATGGCTTTCTCGATGGGCATCATCTTCGCCTACGTCGCCACCTCGGCCTTCGTGCTCCAGTCGATGAACGGACTCTCCCCGGTCACCTACTCGATCGACTTCGCGCTCAACGCCGTGGGACTCACGGTGGCCACCCTCGCCGCCGCACGGCTGGCCGACCGCGTCCCGACCCGCACCGTGGTCGCGGCGGGGCTGGTCGCCACCGGTGCCGCCGGGGTCCTGCTGCTCGTGGGCGCGGTCTGGTTCGACATGCCGCTCTGGGTCGCGGTGGTCGGCTTCTTCGTCCTGATGAGCGCCCAGGGCCTGATCGGCCCCAACGCGGGCGCGCTGGCCTCCGCGGAGGTGCCCGAGCACCCCGGCACCGGCTCGGCGATCCTCGGGTTCTGCCAGTGGTGCATGGCCGGCCTCGTGGCGCCGATCGCCGGGCTCGGCGGCGAGCACACCGCCGTACCCATGGCGGTCATCGTCCTCGTCCTGGTGGCGGTGTCCGTCGCGGCGCTGCGCCTGGCCGCCCGCGCCCCCAGTCCTCAAGGTCCTGGTCACCCCGTGATCGCGTCCCTCCACCGCAGGACGGAGTCCTCATCGTGCTCTGGCGACTGATCCCGCTCGTCGCGGCGGGTGCCCTGCTCGGTGCCTGCTCGACCTCCGAGGGCGGGGGCCGTGCTGCGACCCCCGCGCAGGACGCCACCGCCGAGGGCCCTGCCCGCCTCGGGATCGTGGCGGGCGGCGTGGAGCTCACCGCGACCCTGCGCGACACCGCGGCCGCCCGAGACCTGGTGGCGCTGCTGCCGCTGTCGGTCGCGATGCGTGACCACGGCGGCGTGGAGAAGACCGGCCGGCTGCCGGGTCCGCTGTCCATGGCCGACGACCCGTCGGGGGCCGACCCGGACCCGCGCGACCTCGGGTACTACGCCCCGGGCGACAGCCTGGTCCTCTACTACGGGGACCAGTCCTACTTCGAAGGGATCGTGGTCCTCGGACGTCTCGAGGGGGACGTCGACGCCCTGGCCGGGCTGACCGGCACCGTGACCGTGGAGGTACGCAGCCTCCCGTCCCGATCGGGCGGACCGGGCATACCCGATCGGTGGGAGGTTGGCCGGTCGGCGCCACCGTGCCTCCCGCGCGGGCCATAGGTTCCCGGGATGCGAGGGCGACGACTGGCCAGCGCCCTGGTGGCCGGCGCCCTGCTGGTCGCGGTCGTCGCGGTCGTCGCGGCTCGCGACGCCGGGACCGCGGTGGCGGGCGGCGCGCGCGTCGACGGTTATCCGCAGCGCATCGGCTTCGAGCGGCCGTCACCCGCGTTGCCGCAGCGGCCGGGTCCGCTGGCGGCGACGCTCTTCGACAATGACTTCGGGACGTCGCGCCCGCTCGGCGTGACGTCCCGCGGGCGCCTCTACGAGCTTCCCTACGGGCCGAACGTGCTCTCGCCCGACGGGCGGCTGCTGCTGACCGGCCAGGGGGACTGGTCCGACAGCAGGATCGCGGTGCACGACCTCTCGACCGGGGAGGTCCACGTCTTCGAGGACATCGGCCAGACGATCTTCGGCACCGAGCGCGGAGAGGTCACCCACAAGATCGACTCGAACGGAGCCGTCCTGTGGTCCCCGGACGGGTCCGTCGTCCTGGCGCGCTTCGCGGGCGACGGCCCGGGCGGCCGTCCCCGCACGCGGCTGCTCGACGTCTCGTCCGGCGCCCTCACCGACGTCAGCGGCGGAGCACCCGCCGGCTTCCTCACCGCCGCGGAGGTGGTGACCGTCGGCGAGGTCGTCGAGGACGGCGTGACCACGGGCATGGTCGCGACCACGACCGACGTGGTGAGCGGTGCGACGAGCAGCCTGCCCCTGCGGCTGGACGGGCCGTGGCGCGGTGCCGCGGACTCGAGCGTGGAGGCGAGCGTCTCGCCGGAGGGGACGCTGCTCCTGGTGGAGGCCGAGAAGGGGCGGCGGCCGGACGCGACCTTGCGCCTCTTCTCCCTCGCCGACGGCACCGAGCTCGCCCCGCGCAGCATCCGCGGGTGGGACGGCTGCTCGCCGGGCTGGCTCGGCGACGACCCCGTGCTCCCGACCACCACGCGGGGCTTCCGGGGCTCGCTCGCCGCCGGCGAGGCGCTGGTCACCGCCGAAGGGACGCGCCCGCTCGTGGCCGTGCACCACCGGATGCAGTCGTCGTGCCTCCAGCTGAGCGCCGCTGCCTTGCGGGCCGGCCSGCACCGGTCCCTCCTCGGCACCTCCACAGCGCTGTGGACCTGGTACTGGTGGCAGCTGCTCCTTGCCACCTCGCTCGCGCTGCTCGGGATCGCCCTGGTGGCCCGGCGCCGGTCGCGCCCCCGTCCGTTCCACCCTCGAGTCGACGCGGTGCGCTAGGGAAGGACGACTCGACCCATGAACGTCTCCTCACCGACGGAGGCGCCGGCCTCGCGGAACTGGACGACCATCTGGCCGCCTCCGGTCGTCCCCTCGTAGCGGCCGGAGCCCTCCAGGACCACCCACTCGCTGGTCTGCACGGCATCGTCCATCTGGTCGGGTCCTGGCCCGAACCCGATTCTCAGCTCACCCTCGTCGCAGAGGAAGACGTTCACGGCGGGGTAGCCGATGTCGGGACTTCCACGCTCGTGTCGGACGCGACCACCGGAACAGAAGGGCGACTGGCCGATGACGGACCCGGCGAGGACCCTTCCTGAGAACCCCCGGACTCGCGTCCGCACCAGCATCGGGCTGGCCCCCTCGTTCCTGGGGGTCGCCACACCCGTGCTGGTCGTCGGCGTGACGGAGCTGCTGGACGTGGCGCCACCGTCACCCCGCGGGTCGTCACCGCTGCAGGCGCCCAGGCCGGCGAGCGCGATCACCAGGACACCGGCGGAGCGCCGCAGCCACGTCCACGGTGTCGTCGAGAAGGTCATCGGCGCTCCTGACCCGACCGATACGTCGGCCTGCGCGCCATTGTCCGTCGCTCGGTCCGCCGGCACCAGAGCCGGCACCGCGCGATGCGGACCTTCGCCTCTATCCCGGTCCGGTCGACCGGCGTTACGTCGTGACCACTGACACGGGAGCCCACCCGGGGCGTCCGTGACGTCAGTCAGGACTGAGGAGCACCACATGTATGCACGCGTAGTCATCTACACGCATGACGAGGACCCGGTCGCGCTCGAGGCCAAGGCCCGCGCGGGGGTGATCCCGATCGTGACCGGTACGCCGGGATACATCTCCTACGGGGTGATGTTCGAGGGCAACCGCGTGGTGTCGATCAGCCAGTGGGAGTCCGAGGAGCACGCCAAGGTCGCCGACGCCGCGCTCGCCCAGTGGGTCGAGGACAACACCACGATGACGAGCGCCACCCGCATCACCGGTGACCTGGCGTGGCTGGAGCTCGCCGGCGGTTGACGGCCGGTCCGGCCGGGTCGACCATGCTTGAAGGTGCGTCGCAGGGAGGTCCCATGCCGGCAGGTAGGGCAGACGAGTCACCGCAGTCCCGCGCCGCGAGCGCCGCTGGTGACCTCTCGGACCGCTGGCCCGGACCCGTCGCGGGTACGGACCTCGCCGCGCTGCGAGCCCTTCCGGCCGTCGAGGCCCGGGCGCTCGTCTCGCGACTGTGCGCCGCGCTGCCGTCCTCGTCGGACGGCGCCGTCGAGTCGCAGCTGCTCGCCGACCTGCGCCGCATCGTCCTGGCGCTGCTCACCCCTCCGGACCGAGCCGACTACGAGGCCCTGGCCGCCAGGTACGACGACTGGATGACGCAGGGCTCCTCCGGCCAGGTGCCGGTCGTCGACGCCCTGGACGCCCTGGCCGAGGCCTTCGTGCCACCCATGGCGGCGGCCCCCGTCGCTCCGACGACCGCGTCGCAGCCGTACGGCGAGCCCACCAGCGAGCCGCCCCGGGGTGCCGGGGGCGGGTTCGGGGCCCTGTGGGCCCGGGTCCGCTCTGGGATGTCGGCGCTCCGACGCGACCCGTCCCCGACGTCGATGCCGGCGCCGACGCGAGCTGCGCCTCCCGAGATGGACATCCTGCTCGGGGACCCCGTCGGGGAGGCCCTCCCGCCGCAGCCGGAGGACTCGCCCGAGGCGCCCGCGKCGCGGCAGTGGCGAGCCGACGTGACGGGCCGTGCACCCGACGAGGCCTACACGGTCGGGCAGGAGTACCACGTCGAGCTCGGCATCACCGCCGATGTGCAGGGCGCCGCGGCGGTGGCCGACTTCGAGGGTGAGCGGGCGCTGCTGGACAGTGCCCCTGACGCCCAGTCCTTCCAGCTCACCGTCCAGGTCGACACCGAGGACTTCGAGGTCCGCGGTGAGCGGAGCCGGACGCTGTCGCTCCCGAGGACCGGGCCGAGCAGCACCGCCGGTTTCGACGTCGTCCCGTTGCACGCGGGGCCCTGCAGCCTCACCGGCACCGTCCACCTCGACGGCAACTTCGTCAGCCAGCTCGCGTTGGACGTGCCCGTCGGCGACCCTGCCGACACCGACGTCACGATGACGAGCGTCGGCCGGCCGCCGGAGTCCGCGACGACCCTCGAGCCGCGCGACATCATGCTCATCCTCGAGCCGGCGCCCGAGGGCGGTTTCGTGTGCACGCCGGTGGGCGGCATCTCGTCGCGTGTTCACCTGCCCATCACCCGCGAGGAGCTGGCGCTGGCCACGGAGGCGGTCCAGCAGGCGATGCTCGGGGTGGTGCTCAGCGTGGACGCGGAGGGCCGCAAGCCCTTCACCTCCTCCATCGACATCCCCGAGGAGATGGAGTCGCAAGCCCTGCAGAGCCTCGCGCGAGCCGGGGGACGGCTGTTCCAGCAGCTCTTCAACCACCCGGGAGCGGGCGCGGACGTGGCGCGGGTGGGGGAGTGGCTGCGCCAGCAGGCCGGCGCCGACGGCGTACGGCTGACCGTCCAGGTCGTCGCCCACGACGTGCCTGTCCCGTGGGCCCTGCTCTACCTCGGGCCGGTCGCGGCCGGCGCGGAGCTGAGCTGGGACCACTTCCTCGGGGCGCGCCACGTCATCGAGCAGATCCCCTTCCAGATGTCGCTGTCCGTGCCCGACCAACGCATCGTCAGCACCCCGGTCCTGTCCGTCGGCATCAACACCAACCGCGACATCGACGCGCAGTTCGGCGTCACCCTGGTGGCCGACCACGTGACGTACTGGAACGACCTGCGCGACCGTCGGCACACGATGACGCTCATGCCGCGCAGCACGCGCGCCTCGGTGGTGGCGGCGCTCGCGGATCCGGCGACGGCCGACCAGATCCAGTACTTCTACTGCCACGCCACGAGCAAGGGCAAGGACGGCAACCCCGACGGGGCGACCCTGCAGATGGGTCTCCAGGACATCCTCACGCTGGCCGACCTCAACCTCGACGCACCCGCGATGGTCCAGCTCGAGTCGCACCCCCTGGTCTTCATCAACGCCTGCGAGTCGGGGGATCTGTCGCCCCTCTTCTACGCCGGCTTCGTGCCCTACTTCATGGCCAAGGGGGCGCGCGGGGTGATCGGCACCGAGTGCCGTACCCCGGCGTTGTTCGCAGTGCGCTTCGCCGAGGCGTTCTTCGGACGACTGCTCGACGGACGCACCGTCGGGGACAGCGTGCTCGGCGCCCGACGCGACTTCCTCGAGCAGCACCGCAACCCGCTGGGACTCATGTACGCCGTGCACTGCGACGCCGACACCCGCATCGACCCGGCGCTCACCTGATCCCGACCCCGACGCTGACACCTGCACGGAGGCACCCATGTCGATCCGCACGGTCCCGGACACGACGGTCACCTACCACCTCGTGCTGTACGACAAGGACGGGACGGAGACGCCCGACGAGGACGGTTCCCTGGCGTCGACGCACGTCCTGTCGGCGGTGACGGAGGAGGTCACCGATGTCTTCCTCCTCAGCCACGGCTGGAAGGGCGACGTCCAGGCGGCGATCCGCCAGTACGACCGCTGGATCGGTGCGATGGCCCGCCAGGGGGCCGACCGCGAGCGCATCCGCGCGGTGGTGCCGGACTTCAAGGCCCTGCTCGTCGGCCTGCACTGGCCGAGCCAGCCGTGGGGCGACGAGAGACCTCCGGCGGCACTCCTGGGTGATGAGGTGCAGGACGAGTTCGTCGAAGAGGCGGGTATGGACATCGGGCGGCTCGTGGACCTCTACGCGCGTCGGCTGACGACCGCGGACGCCGACGGAGCCGCCGAGGCCGAGGTGCGCACGGCACTCACCACCATCCTCTCCTCGGCCGACGACCCTGCCGTCGCGGCCCGGGTGGCTCGCGGCGATCTCCCACCCGCACTCACCGCGGCGTACACGACGCTCTTCGCGCACGCCGACGTGGGGACCGAGGGCTTCGTGGCGGCACCGGGCGACGACCACGACGACTTCGACCCGCGGCTGACGATCACGCAATGGGTCGGTCAGGACCCGGCGGCCGCCCCGGAGATCGATCCGCTGCTGGGACCCCTCGACGGACTCGGCGACCTCGTCGCGAAGGCGAAGGACGCCCTCCTCATGCCCGTGCGACAGCTGTCCTTCTGGACCATGAAGCGCCGGGCACGGGTGGTGGGCGAGCGCGGTCCGCACGACCTCGTCGCGGCGATCCAGGCCGCCGTACCGTCGGCCCGGATCCATCTCATGGGTCACAGCTTCGGCTGCATCGTCGTGTCGGCGGCCGTCGCGGGACCCTCGACCGAAGGACGGCTGACCTCGCGCCTCCCGGACGCCGTCGACTCCGTGTTCCTGGCCCAGGGCGCGATGTCGCTGTGGTCGTACGCCGACGACGTCCCGTTCGCTCCCGGCTCGCAGGGCTACTTCCGGGTCGTCCGCGGGGACCCGACCCTCGTCGACGGGCCGATCGTCACGACCCGGTCGATCCACGACACCGCGGTCGGCAGGCTGTACCCGCTCGGAGCCAAGGTCGCCGACGACGTCCTCCTGGGCGGGGAGCTGCCCCGGTTCGGCGGGATCGGCGCCTGGGGGATCCAGGGTGCCGGGGGTCATGACTGCGAGGTCCTGGCCCCCACGGAGGACTACGACTTCACCCGCGGCGAGATCTACAACGTCGAGGCGAGCCGGGTCATCAAGGTCGGGACGGGTGCGTCGGGGGCGCACAGCGACATCAGTCACGACGAGGTCGCCCACGTGATGTGGCAGGCGGTGATGGCTGCGGCGCGAGACTCGGGCGCACCACCTCCGTGAGCTGCTGTCCGCCCACGACCAGCTGGACCTCGGGCAGGTAGATCTCGACGCCCGGTGGGGCGGTGAGGATGAGGTCGGCCTGGGTGTCGTCGAGTCGGTGGGTGCCGGTGTGGTCGACGAGGTAGCTGAGGCCGTGGGGTGTCTGCCACAGGTGTCGGCCGGGGCCGACGGTCCGGCAGCGGTATCCGCCGTGGGTCTTCCAGCGGTGGTGGCGTCGGCGCAGGGGGCCGCTGTTGTCAGGTCCGGTCTGCCCGGGCGGGCCGTTCGGGTCGTACGGGACGTTGTGGTCGAAGTCGACCTGGTCGCGGGTGGCGGTGCGGGGGCTGTAGGGGAACACGTCGCCGCCGGTCTGGGTCCAGACGTGGTCCTTGAGGGATTCGGGGTGCTCGTAGGCGTCGACTCGACGGCGGTCTCGCAGGTCCAGCACGGGCAGGACGGTGACATCGGCGTGGCCGAAGAGGTCGCCGAGCTGGGCGACGTCGACGGGTCCGATGCCCTCGACGCGGGCGATGCCGGTGCGGGTGCGTAGCGCGTGGTCGGTGACGTGGACGAACAGCTGGCCGCGCCCGCGCAGGGACGCGAGCTGACGGGTGGTGAGGCCGCAGAGCCGGTCGACCGTGTCAGTGAGGTGGTCGGGAGACCACACCGGCCGAGGGTCCGGTCCCGTCCCTGCCGGTGGCTCGGTCTCGCCGGTCTCCGGGTCGGGTGCGCCGAGGTCGGTCTCGTCGTCGGTCTCGGGGTGGGGGTCGGGGTGGGTGTGGTCGAGGAGGAGGCGGAGGAGGTCGACGGGCCGCGCGAGCCAGCCCAGGGCCAGGGACCGGAGCTCGTCGTGGTTGTGGTCGTGGCCGTGGGTGGCGGTGAGGATGTCGGCGACGCGGTCGACCATGGCGTCGATCCAGGCGGCGTCGCCGGCGGTGACGCGCGCGATGAGATGGCGGTAGCCGTACTCGTCGGCGCGTGAGAGACGGACGTAGCGCTCGTGTCGGATCCGTTCGCGTTCGGCGGCGTGGGTCTCGGGGTCGGCGGCGATGACCTTGGCCCGGGCGATCGCAATCACCGTGGAGGGGGCGTGTCCGGCGATGGCACGGGCCACGGCCCGGTCGACCATGGCGACGGTCTCGAGCAGCAAGGGTCGGCACATGGTCGCGACCTTGCGGGCCAACCACGGCTCGCACCGCCCCGCGAGAACGACCGCCCAGGTGCGGGGGAGACGGTGGATGAGGTCGAGGGTGTCGGCGATCAACGCTCGCGCGGTCAGGGAATGGGTCTCCTGGGCCATCGCGAGCTCGGCCAGTGCGTACTCCCGAAGGTCGGGGGTGCCGTCCCCGCCGGGCTGGACCATCGGGTCCCGCTCGTCACGGGCCGTGCCGTGGAGGACCGCCCACTGCGCGGCGAGGAGCATCTCGTCGACCTCGGCCAGGCGCCGCACGCGGCGCCGCTCGGTGGCCATGTTGAGCAGGGCCAGCTCGTCGAGGTCCTCGAGCCCGGGCACGGCCGGGGCGTCGGGGAGCGCTGGTGACGGAGACATGCTCCGATTCTCTCTCGAACACCAGTTCGGATCAAGGAAATTTGGAGGTATGTGGACGATGGGATCTGACAGAGGTCTGTCCCTCTTGACGGCCGTGATTCCGGCATGCTTGTTTGCCGGATCTAGCACCCGCACCTCTCAACTGGGGTGGCACGTAGGTCCTGGAGTGCGACGACGCCGAGCGGCTGGCACGGTTCTGGCAAGAGGTTCTCGACCTGCCCGAGCCCGAGGGCGACTGCGCGTTCTGCTCGCCGCGCGGATCACCCGGAGCCCGGGCCTACTACCAACAACTCCGCACCTGTGGCACCGGCCACCAAGCCGCCCTACGCCAGCTCGCGAACCGCCTCGTCGGGATCCTCCACGGCTGCCTGAAGACCCAAACTCCCTACGAGGAACACACCGCCTGGAGCCACCACATCACCAGCGCCGCTTGACATCGAAGAACCTGGGATGTCTGCCGCGACTCGTGCGCCCGCTGATGGCTCCACGAGCGGGCGGCCTCACGTCCGGTGCGACTCACGATCCCCGCCTAACGCGGCCAAACCGAGTTGCATCACCTCGCGAGTCGACGACTATGTGCGGGTGAGCCCACTCGCCTCTGTGCCGGCCGACGTTGCCCCACACCCCCAGGTCGTGACCCGGCTGCTTCGCGAGCAAGCCCCGCATCTGGCCGACATGCCCGTCCGGCCAAACAGCGCGTCCGGGAGCAGCAACTGGGTCTTCCGCCTTGGAGACACCCTGGCCATCCGTTTGCCACGGTCGGACGACTACGTCGCGGACCTGGTGAATGAGGTGCGCTGGCTGCCCCGCCTTGCACCCACACTGCCAGTTCCGGTCCCAGAGGTCGTCGCCGTCGGCCAGCCCAGCGGGGCCTTTCCCCGGCCATGGGCGGTCGTGTCCTGGGTGCCGGGCGACCTTCCGCTCGCACTAGACGGTTCCCAGCAGGCGCTACTTGCAGATTCCTTAGGCACCTTCCTCCAGAGCCTCCACGCTGTCGACATCGCCGACGTCCCGGTCGAGCCGGAGCAATGGGGTTATCGCTGCGGCGAGCCCGTCACCGACACAATCGACGAATGGGCCGAATACGCGGCTGCAGAACTGGCGGACCTGTTCAACCCAACCAGCGTTCGTGAGGCATGGCGGCGACTGCGCGACGTCCCTGCGGCCACCGAAGCCGCCTGCTGGGTGCACACCGACCTGTCCGAGGAGAACCTGCTCGCTCATCACGACGGAAGGCTGGCCGGGGTGATCGACTTCGGCGGCGTTGGCGTCGGCGATCGGTCCGTGGACCTGCTCTACGCCTGGAGCCTCTTCGACGCCCCGGCTCGCGATGTACTCCGCGCCGCGTCCGGGGCCGATCACGCAACCTGGACTCGCGCCCGCGCGTGGGCCTTCGTCGGCCCAGGCCTGCTCACCATCGCCAACTATCGGCTCACCATGCCCTCCCGAGTCGAGCGCCTCACCTCGATGGTCGAGACGATCGCAGCCGAGGTAGACATCCGGCTCCGGTGACGGCCATCTTCTGGTGGTGCAAACGCCGGGACGTCGCAGGGCAAGCGCGCGTGCGACTCTGCGAGGTGGCAACGTCCGCACTTACCGCTGGTCGGGTGTGCGCTGCGGCCCGACGAGCAGGCCGAACATCCGCCAGCCCAGCTCTCTCACATGCGCGGCGGCCGTATGTGTCAGAAACGGGCCGCGACGCGCAGGTGGATGCCTACGGCTTGGGTGCCTCGCTGGTACCCGTGCGAGTAGGTGAGGTCGACGCCCCTCGTCGTGCGATGCCTGGCCTGCTGAGGTGGGCCACCATGACCGGTTGTTGTCCAGCGGTTGCTGAGGTGTCCAGCGGGGTGCCGTCGTTTACCGGCACCGGCTCCAGGCAGTTCTGATCGAAGGCGCGCCGGCCGTTGAGTCCGAGCACCACCGACCCATCGGCTGGGAGCGTGCAGACGTAGAACTCGAACCTCGCGTCGGCGGTGTTTCGGATGACTCGCGGAGTCGCGGCGTGGATCGTGACAATGTCGCTTCCTTCCGGGCGGTACGTGACGCCGACCGTCACCATGTCCTCGCCCGCTGGTAGGGGCACGGTCAGCTTGTTGCCGTCGCCGGGGAACGTGTCTGGATGGATGCGCCACTGCCATGACCACGCCAGTGCCGCGACCACACCACACGCGAGCAGACCCACGAGAGTGAATCCGAGCAAGTGCCGACGGGCGCGGGGCGCTTGCCTATCGCGCACCGCGGGGTCTGCATGGCCGTCACAGCGCAACCTTTCCATATCTTGGCGATGCTCCGGACTATGTATGCCAGCAGAGGTGGCGCCCAACTGACCGGGTCTGCCGCGATCCGCGTGGCTTGGCCGACAACGCGTACACCCGGTGACGTGTAACTTCGCCGAATGCCCTGGACCACGCCGGAGCGGCGCGAGCCACCTCACGACCCGGGCGACGAGCGCACCGCCCTCGAGGACCGCCTCGACTACCACCGCACCACGCTCCTGATGAAGTGCGGTGGGCTCACTCCCCACCAGCTCGTGCAGCAGTCTGTGCCGCCGTCGAACCTCTCGCTGCTCGGCCTGGTCCGCCACCTCTCCGGAGTCGAGGCCTGGTTCCACGGCTACGACGGCCGACCCGACCACCAGTTCTTCTGGAACTACGTCCCGGGAGCCAGCGATGGCTYCATCGGCGTCAGCCGGGACCGGGCCGACGACGACCTGGCCAGCTATCTGGCGAGCGTCGAGCGGTCGCGCCAAGCCGTCAAGGACCGGACTCTCGACGAGGTGGCCCCGGGCGAGCACGACACGCTGCGGTGGATCTATCTCCACATGATCGAGGAGTACGCACGCCACAACGGCCACGCCGACATTCTCCGCGAGCGCATTGACGGTGCCACCGGCGAGTAGCCGGACGCGCTCAGTCGTGACGAGCGGCGAGCGCCAGCCCGGCCGCCCACCCGGGCGCGCGACCTCCTCGCGGCGGTGCGATCACGTCCATGTCGTGGCCGGCGGATGCCAGCAGCCACGCCACGGCGGAGTTGGAGTTCCACATCTCGCCGGTGCCCAGCTCGTCGCGTCCCCACGTCAGCGCCGGAAGGTCCGCAAGGGCGGCCAGCACGGCCCTCACCACGATCGGGTCGGACGTGGTGCGCACCGGGCTGTCCACGGCCTCGGCGATGTCGGGGATGAGGCCACCGGGCCAGCACCGCATCTCGTACCTGAACGCGCGGAGATGCCCGAGCAACCTCGACCCGACCGGCCCTTCGACGACGACACCGCGATCGGCGTCGGGCACGTTCCAGACCGGGCCCATCTCCACCGCACAGGTGGTGTCGGCCAGCCTCACCATCAGCCCGCAGTGGTACAGCTCCGCGGGTGCGCGATGTCCCCGCCTGGCCGAGAACCACTCGTACACGCGACCGTTCCAGCGCACGACATGGCCGCCCGCTCCCAGTGGGAGCCAGTACAGGTCCACCGACGCGTCTGCGGCTTCGTCCACTGCCATCACCCGTCCCCACCCCACCACGGCTGGGTCCCGGGGATCAGGGCCGAAGGTCATCGCGGTCAGGCGGGATCCGGCTCGTCACAGGCACTGACGGGGCTTCACCCGGTCGCGGGTGAGGCTTCGTGGGCTCCCCGCTGGCAGGATGACGCCATGCCCGGGGAGCCCTACGTCACGACACCGCTTGCTGCCCGCGACGTACGCCCCTGGTACCGGGCCTACGGACTGCAGGTGGTCCTTGCACTGGGCCTGTTCGGCGCTGCGCTGTTGATCGCCCGGATCGAGCACCTCCCCGTGCGCGACCCGGACGACTCGATCGTGGGGCCGTCGTACATCCGCCTGCCCCTCCTCGCGGTGGCGTGCTTCCTCGTCGACGTTGCCGCCCGTGCGCTGCACGGTGGCGGTCTCGCCGGGTGGCGGTCGCGCGTCCCGGCGATCGTGCGGGAGCGGTGGAGCGCCCCGCGGGTGCGCCTGGTGCTGATCGGCATGGGCAGCTGGTACCTCGCCTACGTCGGGTTCCGCAACCTCAAGAGCTACGTCCCGTTCGTGCGGCCGCACATGCTCGACGACGAGCTGCTGCGCCTCGACCGGAGCCTGGCCCTGGGCCACGACCCCGCCACGGTGCTCCACGACCTGATGGGCACCGGCTTCGCGGCCCACCTGATGTCCCTGACCTACGTCGCGTGGATCGTGTTCCTCACCCTCTCCCTGGTGATCGCGCTCTTCTGGACCAGCAACATCGACACCGCGTGCTGGTACGTCACGGCCGTCGCGGTCAACTGGGTGCTGGGGGTGTCGATCTACTACCTCGTCCCCTCCACCGGCCCGATCTACGCCCGCCCAGACCTGTTCGCGGACCTGCCCGAGACGCAGGTGACCCACATCGCGCAGAGCTGGCTGTCCGACCGGGTCGACATGCTCGCCGACCCGTTCGGGACCGACGCCCTGCAGACCATCGCGGCCTTCGCGTCGCTGCACGTGTCCGTCATGGTCACCGCCTCGCTGGTCGCGATGATGATCGGGTTGCGGCCGCTGTGGATCCAGTGGGGGCTGTGGGTCTTCCTCGTGCTCAACGTCCTGGCCACGGTCTACCTGGGCTGGCACTACCTCGTCGACGTGTTCGGCGGCGTGGGGATCGGGGTGGCCGCGGTGTGGATCGCGGCCTGGGGCACGGGCAACCGGCACCGGCTCCCGCGCATCCTGCCGACGCGCCACCAGGACGCCGACCTCCTGGGCTCCTCCGGTGAGGCGTACGACGCACGGGTCCCCGCCGTCGGTGGCGTGCGGCCCGAGCGCGAGCGGTTCTGGACGTGGCCGACGGTGGTGACCGTGCTGCGGACCGTCGGCGCGCTCGCCCTGGTCGGCATGGCCGTCGACGCACGCTCCCTGGGCCTGCTGCTCGCAGCGCTGGCCGTCTACTGGACGGGCGACATCCTCGATGGCTGGCTGGCCAGGCGCCTGGACCAGGAGACCCGGATCGGAGCCGTCGCGGACATCGTCTGCGACCGGCTGTCGGCCGTGCCGATCTACGTAGGACTGGCCTGGGTGGACAGCACCCTGGCGCTGCCGGTGGCGATCTACGTCGTGGAGTTCCTCGTCGTCGACCTGCTGCTCTCGCTGACGTTCCTGGCCTGGCCGCTGGTCAGCCCCAACTACTTCTACCTCGTGGACCACCGGATCTGGGCCCTCAACTGGTCGCCGCTCGCCAAGACGGTCAACGGGGCCGTCTTCCTCGGCATCCTCCTCCTGACCGGGAACGTCGTGCTCGCGACCGCCTTCGCCCTCGCGCTGCTGGTCCTCAAGGGCGGGTCCCTGGCCTGGGTGCTGCGCCGGTCGCTCCCCGCCGCAGCCACACGAGGTCTCCCGGTCCGTGCCCACACGCCGCCCTCGGCGCGGACGGCCCCGTGAGCCTGCCCGACACGCAGGACCGCTGGTGGGTGGCCCGGGTGTGGGGGATCGTCGCGCTCGTCTCGATCCTCACGGTCTGGGGCTCGTACGCCGTCGGCGTGCCGATCCGGGACCCGCACGGTGCGTGGCTGCCGCGGCGCCTGGCGATCACGCTGGTGCTGCTGGTGCTGCTCGCCGTGGTGGACGCAGCGGTCCGTGCCGGTCGACCGGGGTGGACGCCGCGGAGGACCCTCGGGGTGCTGCGCCAGCGGTGGACGCGCCGGCGCGTGGTCCTGGCTGCGAGCGGCCTGCTGGCCTACCACCTGGTGTACCTCGGCTACCACAACCTCAAGAGCTGGGTCGTCTTCCGGGAGCCACGCGACGCCATGCTCCAGCGGTGGGACGAGTGGCTCTTCCTCGGTCACACCCCGGCCGTGCTCCTGCACGACCTGCTCGGCCTGCACCTCGCGTCGTACGTGCTGACGTGGTGGTACGTGTCGTTCTCGACCGTGGTGACCTTCTCGCTGGTCGCGTCGCTGGCCTTCACCGACCGGATCCGGCAGGGATACGTCTACCTCACCTCGGCCATGTGGGTGTGGGTCCTGGGGGTCGGCGCCTACTACCTGATCCCGTCCCTCGGCCCGTTCAGCCACGCGCCTGAGGACTTCGCCGGCCTGGCCAGGACGATGAACCAGGACACCCAGGCGCGCTACCTGGACCAGCGTGCCGTGCTCCTGGCCGACCCCCGGGCGCACGACGCGACGGCGCAGGTCGCGGCCTTCGCGAGCCTGCACGTGGCGGTGGTCCTGATGATCCTGCTGATGGCGCGCTACTACGGCCTGCGCACGGTCTCCAGAGTCCTGGCCGTGTACCTCGCGGGCACCCTGGTGGCCACCGTCTACCTCGGCTGGCACTTCGTCGTCGACCTGGTCGGGGGGATCGCGATAGCGTACGCCGCCGTCGCGCTGGGGCGCCTGACGGTCTACGGGCGACGCGCCGGCGAGAGGACCACGACGAGCACGCCGGTGGCGAGGTAGGTCGAAGTGCCTCCGGTCCCTGGTCCCGCGTCCTCCCTCACCCCTCGGGGGTGATCCCGGAGGGGGCGTGCCGGTGCCACCGTGGCGGGACAGTCCGGTGAGAGGAGATCCGCCATGGCCACCCGTTCGACCAACGCGAACATCCAGCAGGACGAGGACGAGGAGCCCAGGTTCTGGAACGGGATGATCGCGTTCGCCGCGTTCATGTTCCTGCTGATCGGGGGCTTCCACTTCATCGGCGGACTGGTGGGGCTCTTCGAGGACGACCAGTACCTGGTCGGGGACTCCGAGCTGCTGATCCAGACCAACTACCGGTGGTGGGCACTGGCCCACATGCTCCTTGCCGTGGGGATGTGGGTGACCGGGTACGCGTTGTTCTTCAGGCGCACCTGGGCGCGGTCGGTCGCGGTCGCGGTCRCGGGGATCAGCGCGGTGACCAACCTCGCCTTCCTGTCGGCCAACCCCTGGTGGTTCACGTTGATGATCGCCCTGGACGTCCTGGTGATCTACGCCGTGACCGTGCACGGCGGCCCGGAGGACGGCTTCCAGGGCTGAGCGCGCACCGCCCACACTCCGGCGTCGGCGCGGCCTGACATGCTCGTGGCCGTGACCCACTCCGCTCGTCGGCTCCTGATGCTGCTGCTCGGCTGCGTCGTCCTCGGCGCCGGGGTCGCCCTGTTCCTCACCGCCGACCTGGGCTCGGACGGCTACTCGACCCTGGTGAACGGCATCGCCCTCACGACCGGGCTGGCGTTCTGGGTCGCCAACCTGCTGGTGGGGGTCGTGCTCGTCGCCCTGGCCGCCGTACGTCGCGTGCAGCCCGGGCTCGGCACGGTGGTCCAGGTGGTCGTCGTCGGGGTCACCGTGTCCGTGCTCCTCGGGTCGCTCGACACTCCCGCCGGGCTCGGACTGCGCCTGCTGCTGATGGCCGGTGCCTTCCCCGTGCTCGCCGTGGGGATCGCGGTCTACCTCGGCAGCCACACCGGTGCCGGTCCGGCGGAGGCGGCCGCCCTGGCATGGGACCCGCCCGTCCCGTTCCGGTGGAGCTACAGCGCGGTCCAGGGCGGGGGAGCGCTGATCGGCTGGCTCCTCGGCGCCACCGTCGGGCTCGGCACGGTCGCGGTCATCCTGTTGCTCGGCCCCGCGGTCGACCTCGCGAGCCGGCTGTTGCGCGTCGACGTGCATCAGGGGGTTGCCGCCGAGGCCGGTGCCGACCGGGCGGTGTGATCAGTCGTCGCGATCTGGTGGTTTCGGGACCTTTGGCCCTTCATCGCCGCTTCGAGCCTGCCTAGCCTCATCAGCGCAACAGACCACGGTGCACCCACCACGGCGACGGCACCATGCCCCTGAGGAGCAGACGTTGGAACGAAGCCAGGCCGCCCAGTCCGTCACTCTCGTCGACCGGTGGCGCTACCGGTCCGCGTTGCACGCCGCCCGGGTCCTGAACTCGCTCGCCCGACCCCCGGCCGGCGCCGGCCCGTCCGCACTGGTCCGCCCCCGGCAATCCGTGGAGAGCGGTACGTCCCGCGCCTCCTGACTCCGGACCCGACGGGGAGTCCGCGAGGAGACCTCCATGGAACGTCTGACCCCGTTGGCCACCGCCTTCCTTGACGCCGAGGACGTGGACCCCCGCGCCGCGCTCGCCATCGGCTCACTGGCCGTCTTCGAGGGACCCGCACCGGCATTCGAGGACTTCGTCGACCTGATCGCCGGGCGTCTCGCGCTGATCCCGCGCTACCGCCAGAAGCTGCGTACCGTCCCGCTCGACCTGGCGGCGCCGATGTGGGTCGACGACCCCGACTTCGACATCCGCTGGCACATCCGCAACACGGCCCTGCCCGCGCCCGGGGGACGTGAGGAGATCGGGCGGTTGATGAGCCGGGTGATGTCGCGCCGGATGGACCGCGACCGTCCCCTCTGGGAGTACTGGTTCTGCGAAGGCCTCGAGGGCGGTCGGTGGGCGCTGCTGTCCAAGCTGCACCACAGCCTCGTCGACGGGGTCTCCGGCACGGACCTGTACCGACTGGTGCTGGATCCCACCCCCACGACGCGACCGCCGGTCCCGGACGACTGGGTCCCCGCGTCCCCGCCCTCGTCGCTCTCCGTGACCGCGCAGGCCGCCTGGGAGCTGGTGACCTCGCCGATCCCCGCGGTGCGCGCCGTGGTCGGGACGGTCGCGAGCCCCCGTCGGCTCGCCAGTGCGTCCGTGCGGACCGCACGCGGTCTGCTGAGCATGACCTCGGCACTGCTCCCGGTCCAGTCCACCTCGTTGACGGGTCCGCTCGACGGCAGTCGTCGCTATGCGTGGGCGGACATCTCCCTGGACGACGTGCGTGTCGTGCGACGGCGGTACGGCGTCACGGTCAACGACGTCGCCCTGGCCGCGGTGAGCGGCGGCTTCCGGCAGCTGCTGATGTCGCGGGGGGAGGAGCCCGACCCGCACACCCTGCGCTCCCTGGTCCCGGTCTCGACCCGCGAGCCCGGCGCCGAGTCGATCCCGGACAACCGCGTCTCCCTGATGCTGCCCCACCTCCCGGTGGACGTGGCCGACCCGCACGAGCGGCTCCTGGAGGTGCAGGCACGCGTGCAGGCCCTGCGTGCGCAGCACGAGCCGGAGGCCGGCGCGAGCCTCACCAGTGCGGCGGCGTACGGCCCCTTCATGCCGGTGGCGTGGGGGATCCGGCTCGGACTGCGGCTGCCCCAGCGACAGATCACGACCGTGACCACCAACGTGCCCGGTCCACGTACGACGCTGTATGCCCTGGGCCGTGAGGTCACCGAGATGCTGCCGTACGTCCCGATCGCCGACCGGGTCCGCGTCGGGGTGGCGATGTTCTCCTACCGGGACACGCTCACCTTCGGCCTCACGGGTGACTACGACACGACCCCCGACCTGCAGCTGCTCGCCGACGGTATCTCCGCGTCGATGGAGGAGCTGCTGGCGCTCGCCCGACCGACCGGTTGAGGCCGGGGCCCGTCAGCGGGGCCAGCGGCGCTCGACGAGCGTGGCCGCCAGCTTGCCCGACGTGATCCCGATCAGGGACCCCGCCACCACGTCGCCCGGGTAGTGCACGCCGCAGTGCACCCGCGACTCCGCGACCGCGGTGGCGGCGAGCCGCAGCAGGATGCCCGGCCACGGACCGGTGGCAGTGACACCCTCGACGAAGGCGAAGGCCGACGCGGAGTGACCGGACGGGAACGACGTCGACGAGGGCATCGGCACGTGGCGCGCGTGCAGGGGATCGTCGGCGCGACCCGGACGACGACGCCGGGCCAGGGGCTTGAAGAGGAGGTTGACGGACCCGGACGCGACCCCGATCGAGGCCACCCCGCTCAGGGCCGCCCGGCGTCCGGCCGGCCCCCCGAACGCCGCCAGCACGGCGGCGACGCCGAACCACAGCTTCGACTTGTCGGCCGCGAGGCTCAGGCGCCGCAGGGCGACGTCCAGGGTGGGCGTCTCCGACTCGGCGACTGCGACGTAGAGGGCCCGGTCGAGCCGAGACATCTCCTCGAGGGCCGAGCGCACCCACGCGGACGCCGGTGTGTCGTCCGGCACCTCGGTCATGACGCCCCCTCGAGCCCGTGGTGGTGGGTCGGCGGGCGACCGCGGGCGACGTCCACGAGGTCACCGAGGTCGAACCCGTGGGCGTCGCGCCGTGCGGCGACGTCGAGGCTCTCCACCGGCACCCGCAACCTCAGTCCACGAGGGTGGATGGCGAACGTCAACGGGCTGTCGAGCTCGAGGGACTCCCCGTCGACGCCGGCGAAGACCCGCCCGCTGTGCGACCGGATCTCGAAGGACGTCGCCGTGAACTGGTGGATGTGAGGGTCACGTGCCGCCAGCCCGGCGGTGGAGCGGGCCACCATCGCGGCCGCCTCGCGACCGGTCCTGGCCGTCACGGCGACCACACCGAGGACGCCGGTCTCCACGCTGCGTCGCTGCGAGAGGTCCAGGGCGGGCCCGAGCACGTAGGGGTTGTTGGAGACCAGGACGAGGAAGGCGCCGTCGACCTCCACGCCGTCGGGCTTGGTGAACTGGAGGTCGAACGGCTCGGCCTGACGGCCGAGGAGCTCGGGCAGGAGCTGGCGCGAGGTCTGCGTCTTCGCTGCGCGATAGCCCTCCTGCTGCACGATGGTGGCGTAGACGCCGAGGGACACGTTGTTCACGAACAACCGGTCGCCGACGGTGGCGTAGTCGACCCGTCGCTCGATGCCCTCGCGGAAGGCAACTATCCCGGTCCTCGGGTCCTCCCGGTCCAGCCCGAGGTCGAGCGCGAAGTGGTTGCGGGTCCCGGCGGAGATGCAGACGAACGGGAGGTCGTGCTCGATCGCGATGGAGGCGACGAGCGCCTGGGACCCGTCCCCGCCGGCCATGCCGAGACAGTCCGCACCACCGGAGATGGCGTCGAGCGCGAGCTGGGCGAGATCGAGCCCGTGGTCGAGGAAGACCGTCTCCACGCCGAGGTCCGCGGCCAGCTCGGCCAGCCCGAACCTCTCCACCTTCCCCCCTCCGGACCACGGGTTGCACAGCAGCACCGGCTTCCCCGGTCGCGCGGTGACCTCAGCCGGGCGAGGTCCTGGTCGGTGCGGGTCGCGCAGCATCGCCACCCGCGCGGTCGCAGCGGCGACGGCCACGAGAACGACCAGGAGGAGCAGCTTCAGCAATGCCCCGTCGCTGCTGGACACCGAGCCCACGACAGCGACCGCGAGGACCACGCCCCCCAGTGCCACCCCGCCGAGGCCGACGGCGCGACGCGGCATGCGCTCGGTGAGGGCCCACCACCCACCCGCGACCACCAGAGCGAGACCGGCCAGGCCGCCCACGAGGAGACCGGGGTGTCGCAGCAGCATCACCACCACGGCACCGACCAGCACCAGGGTGGTCACCAGGGAGACGACCGCCGCCCACCGGCGACGGGAGGACGGTGCGTCGAGGACCTGTGTCACCGCGTCCTCCTGGTCCTCGGTCGTGCCTCGGGCCTCGAGGACCCCGGCTCCCCGACCGTAGGAGGGCCCGCGGGAGCCCGACCTCCCCCCGGCGCGACGTTCACCCGGGTGAGGTCTCCACGGGGGTGGGGTCGCCCCCGGACGCGCCGGAGCACGATGGGTCCGTGCGTCACCGTGGCGCGACTCGGCGTTGGGAGGCCACGTGAGCGCTCCGACCGACGCGGCCCCGGGGACGTGGACCCGCCACGTGCCGGCGGTGGGCCTGCTGCGCCGCTACCAGCGGGCCTGGCTCAGGCCGGACCTGGTGGCCGGGGTGGTGCTGGCCGCCATCCTCGTGCCGCAGGGCATGGCGTACGCCGAGCTGGCCGGCCTGCCCCCCGTCACCGGCTTGTACACCACGATCGCCTGCCTCGTCGGCTACGCCCTGATGGGTCCGTCCCGCATCCTGGTGCTCGGACCCGACTCGTCGGTGTCGCCCCTGATCCTCGCCGCGATCATCCCGCTCGGCGCGTCCACGGACCCGGCGAGGGCGATCGCGCTCGCCGGGATGATCGCCCTCTTCGTGGGCCTCATCGAGATCGGCCTGGGGGTTGCCAAGCTCGGCTTCGTCGCCGACCTGCTCTCCAAGGAGGTGCAGGTCGGCTACATGAACGGGCTGGGCATCACCATCATCGTCAGCCAGCTGCCCAAGCTGTGCGGGTTCTCGACCGATGCGGACGGCTTCGTCGACGACGTCCGCGCGTTCTTCACCGACCTCGACCAGACCAGCACGACCACCCTCGCGGTCGGCCTGGGGACGCTGGCGATCCTGCTCCTGCTGCCCCGGGTGACCAAGAAGCTGCCGGCGATCCTGATCGCGATCGTCGCCGCCACCGTCCTGTCCGCGGTCCTGGATCTCGCGAGCGAGGGCGTGGCCACGGTGGGTGCGCTCCCGCAGGGCCTGCCTTCGCCGGGACTTCCCCGGATCGCCTGGAGCGACGTCGGCCCTCTGCTCATCGCGGCCCTGGGCATCACCCTCGTGTCCCTGACCGACACCATCGCGACGTCGACCAGCTTCGCGGCCCGTCGTGGTGACGAGGTCCGCCCCGACCAGGAGATGATCGGACTCGGCACGGCCAACCTGGCTGCGGGCCTGTTCCAGGGGTTCGCCATCTCGACGAGCGGGTCGCGCACCGCGGTGGCCGAGCAGTCCGGCGCGAAGAGCCAGGTGACGGGGCTCGTCGGAGCGGGCATCGTCGCGGTGCTGCTGCTCTTCCTCAACGGCCTGCTGGCGGACCTCCCACAGACCGCCCTCGCCGCCGTCGTCATCACGGCGGCACTCTCGTTGATGGACCTCACCATCCTGCGGCGCTACTGGACGGTCCGCAGGAGCGCCTGGATGCTGTCGATCGTCGCGACCCTGGGCGTGGTCTTCTTCGGCGTCCTGGAGGGGATCCTGATCGCGATCGTCCTGTCGATCCTGCTCTTCTTCCGGCGCAGCTGGTGGCCGCACGGCGAGGTGCTCGGTCGCGTTCCCGACGGCACGTGGCACGGGGTCAGTCACCGCGACGACGCCACGGAGATCCCGGGCGTCCTCGTCTACCGGTGGGAGGCGCCGCTGTTCTTCGCCAACTCGGGGATGTTCCGGCACCAGCTTACGTCCCTGGCGAGCGCGAAGCAGGCCAGGTGGGTCGTGCTGCAGTGCGAGGCGGTGACCGACATCGACGTCACCGCGGCGGAGATGCTGGAGCAGACCGACCGGCAGCTCAACGAGCAGGGGGTCCATCTCGCGTTCGTCGAGCTCCGCACCCGGCTCCAGGACCTCGTGCTGCGCTACGGCCTGCTCGACACCGTGGACCGGGACCACTTCTACCCCTCGATGGACGCCGCGCTCGCGGAGATCGCCCAGACCGGGCCCGGGTAGGCCGGCCGAGGGACCGGGCGTGACAAGACCTCCGCCGCGAGCGGGGGCTCGGGACGGAGGCCTCGGCTGTGGGCGTCGGTCAGTCGCGTCGGTCGCGCCTGTCCTCACGTCGGTCGCCGCGGTCGTCGCGGCGGTCCTCTCGTCGGTCCGCGCGGCGGTTGTGGCCGTGGGCGACGACGACCGCCCCTCCCACCACTGCTGCCGTCCTCCGTCTGCGTCGTCGGGCTGCCATGGGCATGTCAGTCTCCTTCCTCTGCGTCGGCCTCCAGGGCGGCCAACATCGCTTGTACCGGGATCCGGCCGGACGCGACCAGCTCGCCGCCCACGTGACGCACGGCGGCGCCGAAGGGTGCGGCCCACAGGTTCTCCCAGACCAGGAGGGCGCCGGAGTGGCCCGGCTCGATGGTCACGGCCAGGTCGAGCACGTCATCCTCGGAGAGCACCATGGCCAGCTCCGTCTCGGCGAGTCGCAGGCCACCCAGCATGCCCTCACCGACGTCCTCCAGCTCGGCGAACTCGAGCGCGCCGTCGGCGTCCTTCTGCAGGAACAGCATGTCCAGGATGCGGATGAGGCCGCGGTCGACGTAGTCGGCGAGGATCGGCGCGAGCGTGCCGTCCCCGAAGTTCTCGGTGGGGAACTCGACGACGAGCCAGTCCACCGGACCGAGCTCGTCGAGGGAGCGACTCGCGTCGCTCCCGTCCTTCGTTGCAGCAACCCCCATCAGGGTCACCACCTCTCTTGTCGGAACACCTTGTCCTGCTGATCGAAACACCGCCGGCACCCCGCTCGCATCGCCTACCGCGCCGCTCACCCGGGTGGGGTCGGGGCGCCCTGATCACCCGGGTGATCAGCCYGCCGGGGTGAGGCACCCGGCGCCGGACCGGTCGCATGCTGGTCGCGTGCTCCAGCGCTACACGGAGGTGGGCGTCGACGCCAGACGTCGGCCCGGGGACCGGACCGTCGACCGGCTGGCGCCGCACGGCCTCACGGAGCCGCTCCAGCGGATCGTGGTCACGCCGCCCACGGGGTCCCACGGCCGGTCGGACGACCCGGCCGACGACTGGCAGGGACTGTCCCCGGAGGGGCACGACCTCGCCGAGCTGTTGGCCCGGGACCTGGCGGGCACGCACGTCTACCGGGTGCTCTCGTCGCCGGGACTGCGCTGCCGGCAGACGGTGATGCCCCTGGCCGTGCGACGCGGGCTCGACGTGGAGCCGGTCTCGGCCCTGGCGTCGGGGGCCGCGGTCACGACCCTCGCGGAGCTCGTGATCAGCCCCGCCCTGCCGCACGCCGTGATGTGCGTCGACGAGATGACGCTGAGGCGGCTGGCCACCCACCTGCGCGGGTCGGCCCGGTCGTCGGCACGTCTCATGAGTGGCTGGACGAGCGTCGGCTGGGTGCTGACGCTGGTGCCGCGGGAGCAGGGTCCGAGCATCGGCGGCGTGCTGACGCCCGTACGGCGGGCCCCGACCCGGCCCACCTCAGGTTCACCTGAGTGAAGTCCGCGACAGGGGATGCCAGCACCGGCGGCGGGGGGCACGGTGAAGGCATGCAGAGGTATCGCTTCGTCGGCCGGGCGGGTGGGGAGCCGGTTCCCTACCAGTTCGTCGTCCGCGGAGACCTGCGGGACCGTTTCCCCGATGCGTTCCGTGGGCTGTCGACGCGGGGGGAGGGGGAGCTCACGGTCATCAGCGGCGACATCATCGACCAGGCCCAGCTGATCGGGGTCATCGTCTGGCTGGGCGACTGCGGGGTCGAGATCATCAGTGTCGCTCCGGCCGGGAGGGGCCTTTCGTAGCCCGCGACGGGACCAAAGCCCCGGGCACGCCCGCTGGTTCGTCGTTACGTTGGAGCGATGACACGGGCGACGCGCAAGGCGTCCGGAGCGCTCCGAGCGCTGCGCACGGATGTGACACCCCTGATCCCGGCACGCAGCGACGACAGCACGCCCGTTCCCCACCCCAGGAGCCCCCTCGTGGCGGCACCGCGCCACGACACACCTGGATCGTCCATCCCGGTGCCGCAGTCCAAGCTCCGGTTCCCAGCCCTGCGTCCGGACCTCGTGGGGCGACCCCGGCTGTTGTCGCGGTTGCTCGACACCGACGCGCGCCTGGTCCTGGTCTCGGCCCAGGCCGGCTTCGGCAAGTCCGTGCTCCTGGCCCAGTGGGCCGCCGAGGACCCTCGCCGGTTCGCCTACGTGTCCCTCGAGACGTCGGACAACGACCCGGTGTCGATGTGGACCGGCATCGTGGCGTCGGTGCGCCAGGTGGATCCCACGTTCGGGACGAGCGTCGAGCCGATGCTGCACTCCATCGGTGGCCTGGCCCTGGAGGTCCTGGTCCGGCGGCTCCTGCTCGACCTCGAGAGCCTGCAGGAGCCCCTGGTGCTGGTGCTCGACGACTACCAGCTCGTGCGGACCCGCTCGTGCCACGAGTCCATCGAGCTCCTCATCAACCTTGCCCCACCGCAGCTGCACATCGCCCTGGCATCGCGGTTCGACCGGCCGCTGCGGGTCGGGCGCCTCCGGGCGTCCGGTGGGCTCCTGGAGCTGAGGGCCCACGACCTGGCGTTCACCGTCGAGGAGACCCGGCTCCTCACCGCCGGGACGCTCGTCCCGCCCCTGAGCACCGACGACTCCGCCCTCCTGCACGAGCGCACCGAGGGCTGGCCGGCGGGGCTTCAGCTGGCGATGCTGAGCCTGCGGGCAGCCGATGACCGCACCGCGCTCCTCCGGTCCTTCGGTGGCTCGAACATGCACGTGATGGACTACCTGACCGAGGTCGTGCTCGCCTCCCTGAGCGAGGACGCCAGGGCGTTCCTCGTGGACACCTCGATGCTGTCGCAGCTGACCGGCTCGCTGTGCAACGCGGTCACAGGCCGTGAGGACGGGGCCGACCTGCTGCAGGAGCTGGGTCGGCTGAACCTGTTCCTGGTCCCGCTGGACGACGAGCGTCTCTGGTACCGCTACCACCACCTCTTCGCCGAGTTCCTGACGCAGGAGCTCGGGTCGACCGACGCCGCACACCGGGCCGAGCTGCACCGGCGGGCGTCCCGCTGGTTCGCCGACGCCGGGGACGTGACCGAGGCCATCGAGCACGCCATCGCCGCCTCCGACCTCGACGAGGCGACCGACCTCGTGCTGTCGCACTGGGCGCTCCGGGTCTTCCAGGGTCGCCTGGCGACGGTCGCCTCGTGGCTCGACGCGTTTCCCGCCGGCCACGTCGCCACATCGGCCCCGCTGAGCGTCGCACGCGCGTACGTGTGCGGCCTGCAGGGCCACCAGGACGAGGCACGGCTCGCGGTGGAGCAGGCCCTGCGTGCCGCGCGGCCGGGCCAGCGGATGCCGGACGGAGCCAGCCAGGTAGAGCACTCGGTCGCCCTGATCCGCGCGATGCTCGTCTGGGGGGACGCCGAGGGCCAGCAGGTGGCCGCCCGGTCGTTGGACGAGCTGCACCCCGACTTCGCGCCCGAGTTCCAGGCGCTGTCCACGTTCGCGACCGGGCTCGGCCTGTTCCTGGCGGGTGAGCACGAGCAGGCGCTGCCGCACCTGCAGCGGGCCGTCGTGCTGGGGGCGGAGTCGGCCACCTGGGTGAGCGTCATGGACGCCATGGGCATCGAGGCCCAGATAGCCCTCGGGCGCAGCTGCCCGGAGGAGGCGTGGGAGCTGGCGGAGCGGGCCGTCGCCCGCGCACAGGAGAACGGGCTCGGCGACCTGCCCCACGCCGGCTACTACCTCGCGACCCTGGGCGCCGCGATGGCACGGTGCGGCCAGGTGTCCGAGGGCGACCCACTGCTGGCGCGCGGCATCGAGCAGTTCGGGGAGTGGGACCTGCTGCTCGCCGCCCACCTGCGCCTGATGCGAGCTCCGGTACGCCGCCGCCTCGGGGACGCCGACGGGGCGCGGGCGCTGCTCGAGGAGGCCAAGGCGCTCCTCGCTCGCTGCGGTGACACCGGCTTCATCGGCCGCCTCGTGCCGAACCTGGAGCGGTCGCTCACGACCTCGCACCGCAGGGGAGAGGGACGCACCGACCTGACCGACCGCGAGCTCGACGTGCTCCGCCTGATGGCCCAGGGGCTCACCAAGCGCGACATCGCCCACCAGCTCTTCCTGTCGTTCAACACGATCCACTCCCACACCAAGTCGATCTACACCCGGTTGGACGTGAGCAGCCGCACCGAGGCGATCGCGCGCGCACACCACCTCGAGCTGATCTGACCCGGGCGCGGCGGACCACGCGCGGTCAGACCCCCTCCACGGCCTCGATCCGCGACGTACGCACTGCGTCGACGAACGCGTCGTAGTCGCGCTCGTTCTGGTCGGCGTAGCGCTGGGAGAAGTCGGTGATCGCCAGGTCGAAGGTGTCGTCGTCGCCAAGATAGGCCGCGATGGCGATCGGGTCCCCGGAGCGCGCGTGCGCCCGGGCCAGCGTCCAGCCGCAGAGGCGGCCGTAGAGCTCCAACGTCCCCGCCGACATCTGGTCGACCAGCGCCGAGCCCTTCATGTCCCGCAGCTGGCGCCAGTAGAAGTACCTGCCCTCCTCCTGCCCACGGGTCCACCCCAGGAAGATGTCGCTCGTCCCCTGCATCAGGCGTTGGCCGTGGACCACCCGTTGTCCGGGCTGGGCGAAACGGCTCTTGCGCAGGGGTCCCTCGAGCACGGACGACGTGGCCTCCTTGACCTGGAGGAACAGAGGGTCCGTCTCGTCCGCCCCCTGCAGCAGGGCTATGAACGCCCGGGTCCCGACGCTGCCCACGCCGACCACCTTGCGGGCGAAGTCGACGACCTCGAACTGCTGGAGGAGGTGTCGACGGTCGTGCTGGAGCGACGCGCGGTAGCTCTTGAACTGGGAGAGGATGACCTCCTCCATGTGCTCGGGGACGAGCCCGTACGTCCCGTGCAGCTCTCGTGCCGGCACGACGACCGGGGGGACGCTGACGATCCGGTGGGTGCCGTCGACGACCTCGGTCAGCTTCGACAGCGCCTGCATGCTGGTCCGGCCCCGGGCCTTGAGGGCATTCTTCTCGAACCGCTTCTCGAGCTTCTTCGCCTCCTTGGCCGACATCGTGCCGACGCCGGCAGCGGTGACCTCGTCGCGCACCTCGTCCTCGGACTTGTCGGACTTCTCGGACTTCGAGCGCTTCTTGTCCTTCTTGTCCGAGCCCGTGCCCTTGATCGTGCCGTTCCCGGCCGAGGGTTCGTCGATGGCCCGGCGCATCATCTCGCGCAGGTCGTCCTCGGTGAGGCGGGCGTACCAGAGGTCCATCGTGCCCATCGCCGCGAACTCGGCCATCGCCGTCCGGTAGGCGGTCACGCACGCCTGGGTCACGTCGCGGGCCTGCTCCCGCGTGCACCCGTTGTGGTACGCCGCGACGGTGAGGCTGGCGGCCAGCCGCTTGACGTCGAACTCGAACGGTCCGGGCAGCGTCTCGTCGAAGTCGTTGATGTCGAAGACCATGTTCCGCTCGGGAGACGCGTACACCCCGAAGTTGGAGAGGTGGGCGTCGCCGCACAGCTGGACCGTCAGGCCCGCGGTCGGGGTGCCCGCGAGGTCGTCGGCCATGATCTTGGCTGCKCCCCGGTAGAAGGTGAACGGCGATGCCATCATCCGCCCGTGTCGCACCGGGACCAGGTCGGCGTCGCGGCGGACGTTCTGCTCCTCGATGAGCGACACCGGATCGCTCCGGCGGGGTCCGCCGGCCCACCCGACGTGTGCGCCGAGGGGGGTGCGGACGCGGGCCTCCTTCCCGAGTACCTCGCGCTGCTCGCGGGTGGGATGTTCGACAGTGGTGGCCATGGTGAGACGCAACCATCCCGGGAAGTGGGGCGCCTCGCCTCCCGGCCGATCTCACCCGGGGGAGCCCGTGCGTGGCGTCTCMGACCAGCGGGCGTCGAGGGCGACGGCACTGACCAGGGCCACGACGGCGGCGAGCATGACGATCGGGATCTGGCTCGAAGCCTCCGACCCGAGCAGGAGCACGACGAGGACGACCGAGGTGATCGGCAGGCGCAGGATCGCACTGGTGGCGGCAGCCATCCCGATCGCTATGCCCGCGGTCGTCCCCAGGCCGGGCAGCGGGGCGACGAGCACGCCGATGGTGGCGCCGAGGAAGACCGCCGGGAACGTGGGGCCGCCCCTGAAGGCGCCCAGCGACAGCCCGTAGCCGGCACCCTTGAGCAGCACGAGCAGGACCAGGCTGGTGGTGGACCAGTTGTCCGGGGAGGTGACCAGGGCCGAGAGGGAGTCCTGCCCCGACTCCAGCACGTCAAGGGCCGTCCGGTCGGTCATCAGCGTGTAGGCGCCGGCGCAGGCGCCGACGAGCAGACCGACGACCGTGGTGACCGGGACCGTGTGCCGGGACGCCGCACGGGCGGTGCGGAGGCCCAGGCGTCGCATGAGCAGCATGGCCACGGCGGTCATGACCGAGACGGGCACCACCCAGAGGAGGTCTCCGACGTCCACCGTCGCGGAGGGAAGTCCCGGGATGGTCAGCGACGGCACGTCGATCCCCGACCAGGTGCCCAGCCCCGTGAAGACGATGTCTCCGAGTCCACTCGAGACAATGCACGGCAGGAGCACGACGAGCACCTGCTTGCCGGCGAGACCGACGATCTCCATGATCAGGACCGACGCGACCAGGGGGTTCCCCAGGACGGCCGAGATGGCAGCGGCGGAGCCGGAGGCCGCGATCAGGGTCACCGCCTGGGACGAGGCGCCGAGACGGGTCCGCTTGGCGGCCATGAAGGCCAGTCCGCTGCCCAGCGCGAGGAGCGGCCCCTCGGGACCGATCACGGCCCCGAGGACCAGGCTCGCCACGGCCGCCAGGACCACCCCCGGGAGGTCGACCCCCGTCGTGACCCCGCCCGCCATCCCGGCGGCGGGCACGTGCCCGCCMCGCCCGGGCAGGAAGGCGACGACGAGGCCCACCAGGAGCCCGCCCAGACCCAGGACCACCACGCAGTACCAGGCGGTCGGCCGGTCCCACCCGAGGTCCTTCGGGAGGTCGTGCCAGACCCACTCCTGCATCACCGTCACCAGGGCGAGGAAGCCCCAGGCGACCAGGGCGACCGGGATGCCGATCAGGCCGGCGGCCAGCAGGAGGACGTGGTAGCCGCGCCCGCGCAGGACCGTGGCGACGTCGGGTGGCGACGCCCCTTCGTCGTCGCCGGCGCTCACGGCCCTACCTCGTGCCCGGGCCCGGGCCCGTCGCCCACGGACGGGACCGCTTCCTCGCCTTGGCGTCGTCGCCCCACGTTGACGACGCCGACCAGGAGGTGGACCCCCAGGCCGAGGATGACGAGGTCGAGCAGCATCTGGGTCATCACCAGCACCCGCGCCGCCTGGCTGGTCGCGGTGATGTCGCCGAATCCCACCGTGGCGAAGACCGTGATCGTGAAGTAGAGGGCGTCGGTGCGCGTGATCGAGGTGTTGAAGTTGTCCGGAGCGTCCTGGGCCAGGACGCTGTACGCCGTCGCGTACAGGACCAGGAAGAAGGGGACGGTGAACGCCAGGCCCTCCACGGCGCGCAGCACGGGGTACGACGCGTGGGCGATGGCCCAGAGCTGCCAGGCCACCACGACCGAGAAGACCAGCAGGCCCACCGAGAGCGAGACGATGACCGGGACGGTCTCGAGGCGGTCGAGGGGCGCGGCGTAGAGGAGACCGATCAGGATCCCCGCGGCGGCCAGCGACCGTAGCAGGGCACGCACCAGCAGTCGGCGGACCGTCCTGCGGTTCGACCGCCCACTCACGGTGCCTCCCGCCTTGACGTCGCGACCTGCTCGAGCGCCACCCGGGCTGGACGGCGAGGCGGCCGGTCATGATGCTGCCCGTCGCGGGAGCGACCGGGCGTCACCCGGACCGCGACTTCACCCGGGTGAGCGGAGCCGGTGCCACGCCAGCGCGCCACCCCGAGCTGGTCGCGCTGGTCAGCTCCCCAGGCGGCGGGCCAGGTACGTCGCGGTGAGGCCCACCCCGGCCGCCGCGACGTCGCGGGGGACTCCGGTGGCGACGACCCGGCCTCCGGCGTCGCCGCCGCCGGGGCCGAGGTCGACGACCCAGTCCGCGGTGGCGATGGTGTCGAGGTCGTGCTCGACCAGGACGACCGTGTTGCCCGCGTCCACCAGCCGATGCAGCTGGCGCAGGAGCAGGTCGGTGTCCTGCGGGTGCAGGCCCGAGGTGGGCTCGTCGAGGAGGTAGAGGGAATGGCCCCGGTTGGCGCGCTGCAGCTCGGTGGCCAGCTTGATGCGCTGGGCCTCGCCGCCGCTGAGCTCGGTGGCGGGCTGGCCCAGCCTCAGGTAGCCCAGCCCTACCTCGCGCAGGGTCTGCAGACCGCGCGCCGCGGCGGGCACGTCGGCCAGGAAGACGGCGGCGTCGTCGACCGACATGGCGAGCACGTCGGCGATCGTGCGGTCGTGGTGGGTCACCTCCAGGGTCTCGGCGTTGTACCGGGCTCCGTGGCAGGTCGGGCACGGCGCATAGGTGCTGGGCAGGAACACCAGCTCGACCGAGACGAACCCCTCGCCCTGGCAGGTCTCGCACCGCCCTGCGGCGACGTTGAACGAGAACCGCCCGGCGCCGTAGCCGCGCGCGCGGGCCTCGGGGGTGGCGGCGTACAGCTTGCGGACCGCGTCGAAGAGCCCGGTGTACGTCGCGAGGTTGGACCGTGGCGTCCGGCCGATGGGTCGCTGGTCCACGACCACCAGCCGGTCGAAGGAGTCGATCCCGCTGACCTCGCGGACGTCGACGTCCCCGACCACGGCGGCCTCGTCGTCCTCGTCGGTCCCGGTGGGCTGGCCCAGGTGACGGCGGACCACCTCGGCCAGGACCTGGACCACCAGGGTCGACTTCCCCGATCCGGAGACGCCGGTCACCGCGGTCAAGGTCCCGAGGGGGAGGTCGAGCGACACGTCCTGGAGGTTGTGGCGCGAGACGCCGCCGAGGTGCAGCCACCCGGCCGGGGTGCGTGCGTCGTGCTCGAAGCGGGCGGCGCGGCCGAAGAGGTGGGCGCTGGTGGGCGACTCCGCGACGTCCTCCAAGCCGGCGATCGGGCCCGAGTAGAGCACCCGTCCACCGCCCTCGCCCGCGGCGGGACCGATGTCCACGACCCAGTCCGCACGGCGTACGACGTCCATGTCGTGCTCGACGACGAAGAGCGAGTTGCCGGCGGCCTTGAGCCGGTCGAGGACCTCGAGGAGCGGCTCCGCGTCGGCCGGGTGGAGGCCCGCCGAGGGCTCGTCCAGCACGTAGACGACGCCGAAGAGGCCAGAGCGCAGCTGGGTCGCGATCCGCAGGCGCTGCGCCTCGCCGGGTGACAGCGTCGTCGAGCTGCGTCCCAGCGCCAGGTAGCCGAGGCCGAGCCCGAGCAGCACCTCGATCCGGGACACGAGGTCGCCGCTGATACGCCCCGAGACGTCGTCGCTGTCGTCGGTGACAGCCGGGCGCAGGAGCTCGGCGAGCTCGGTGAACGGCAGCGCGTTGGCCTCGGCGATCGAGGCCCCTGCGAAGGTCACCGCGAGTGCCTCGACGCGCAGGCCGCTGCCGTGGCAGGTCGGGCAGGTGGTGCTCCGCACGAACGGCAGCACCTTGGCGCGCATGGCCTCGCTGGCCGACGAGGCCAGCACCTGGCGCACGTGCCGACGGGCGCTGCGGAACGTGCCGTGGTAGTCGCGACCACCGCCTCCGTCCTTGTCCTGTGGGCGGATCAGGACCGACGGCTGCTCGTCGGTGAACAGCAGCCAGTGCCGGTCCTCCGGGGACAGCTCGCGCCAGGGACGGTCCACGTCGATGCCGAGGTTCTTCACGATGCGCCGCAGGTTGTGCGCCTGCCAGGCACCCGGCCAGGCGGCGATGGCGCCGGCGCGGATGCTGAGCGACCTGTCGGGGACCATGAGGTCCTCGGCGACGTCGTGCACGACCCCGAGGCCGTGGCACTCGGGGCACGCCCCCGCGGCGGTGTTCGGGGAGAACGCCTCCGCCGCGAGGTGCTCGGCGCCGTCCGGGTAGCTGCCCGCCCGGGAGTAGAGGATCCGCAGCAGGTTGGACAGGGTGGTGATGGTGCCGACCGTCGACCGGGAGCTGGCCGCGCCCCGGCGCTGCTGGAGGGCCACGGCGGGCGGGAGCCCCGAGATCTCCTGCACGTGCGGTGCGCCGACCTGGTGGAGCAGGCGGCGCGCGTAGGGCGCGACGGACTCGAAGTAGCGACGCTGCGCCTCGGCGTACAACGTGCCGAAGGCCAGCGACGACTTCCCGGAGCCCGAGACCCCGGTGAAGGCGACGATCGCGTCGCGGGGCAGGTCGACGTCGACGTCGCGGAGGTTGTGCTCGCGGGCTCCCCGGACGCGTACGAACCCGGCCCGCTCCTGTGTGCTCACGCTCCTGTCTAACGGATCGGCGTGGCGGTCCGCCCGTCGGGTCCCTCAGACGAAGGTCGGGAACGTCGGCGCCGGGAGCGGACCTGTGGCGGCGTCGCGCGCCGCCTCGTAGCCGTGCGCGACCTCGATCAGCCCGCGCTCGCTGCCCGCGGTACCCCAGAACGACACCGCCACCGGCAACCCGGCGGCGAGCTCGGTGGGGACCGTGACGAGCGGGTAGCCGGCCACCGCGGCCGGTCCGGAGCAGGCGCCCGGGAAGGACTCGGGGTTGACGAGGTCGATGGGACCGGCGGGGGCRTAGGCCGGGGTGACCAGCGCGTCCAGCCGGTGCTCGCGGAGCGCCCGGTCGATGCCGTCGTCGCGGGTGGCCGCGACGCCGCGCTCCCGCGCGGAGAGGTGCTCGGGGCTGCCCGCGACCGGTCCGGCGAGGGCCTGCTCGAAGAGCCCCTGGCCGAAGTGGGCGAGCTCCTCGTGGGCGTGCTCGCGGTTGAAGTCGACGAGCTCGCGCAGCGTGCGCGGCACGTCGCCGCCGCGGGTCGCGAGGTAGTCCTCCACCCCGGCCCGGAACTCGGCCAGGAGCACCAGCATCTCGACGTCCCACACCTCGTCGCCGAGCGCCGGCAGGTCGGTGTGGTCGACGATGGTCGCACCCTCGGCGGCCAGCAGGGAGAGCGCCCGCTCGGCGGCGGCGTCGGCATGCGGGCTGTAGCCCCAGAACGTCCTGCGGGGCACCCCGATCCGCTTGCCCGCCAGCCGCCCGGGCACGGCGTGCGACGCGTAGTCGGTGCCGTTCGCGGCCAGCACGGTCAGCAGCGCCGCCGCCCGGGCGACCGTGCCGGCCATCGGTCCGGGGGAGTCCTGGGACCACGAGATCGGCACGACGCCGTCGGTGGGGACCGTGCCGACCGTCGGCTTGATGCCGACGCACCCGTTGAAGGCCGCCGGGCAGCTGATCGAGCCGTCGGTCTCCGTGCCGATGGCGTAGTCGGCGAGACCGGCCGCCACCGCGGCGCCGCTGCCGGAGCTCGATCCGCCGGCGGAGCGGTTCGACGCGTACGGGTTTCGCGTCAGCCCGCCGTATCCGCTCCATCCCGAGGTCGAGCCCTGGTCGCGGATGTTGGCCCACTCCGACAGGTTGGTCTTGCCGAGGACGACCATGCCGGCGTCGCGCAGGCGCCGTACGAGCGTGGCGTCGCGATCCGGCGCCGGCGCGGCGGCGAGCGCCAGCGAACCGGCCGTGGTCGGGAGGTCGTGGGTGTCGATGTTGTCCTTGACCAGCACGGCCCGGCCGTGGAGGGGACCCCGGACCGCGCCCTCGGCGGCCTCGCGGTCGAGCTTGTCCGCCTGCTCCAGTGCGTCCGGGTGGAGCGTGCAGATCGCGTGGGTGCGGGCGTCGACCTCCTCGATGCGGGCCAGGAGCTGCTCGACCCCCGCACGGGCTCCGGGCGGGGGCGGGAAGGACACCATGGTCCGAGTCTGCCGGGCACCTGGTCGCGTCCCTCCGGGGAGCGCATCCGATGGTCCTGCCGGTGGGTGCCATAGGGCACTGAGGCGTTGGCGGTCCGCGACGCACTGTGGAGTCATGGCGACACATCGCACGCCCACGCCCACGGCCGCAGCCGCGGCGTCCGCGCAGGACGCCGCGTGCGCCCGGCACGCGGTCAAGGTCTACGGCACCGGCGACACGGCGGTGACCGCCCTGGACGACGTGACGCTCGAGCTCCCTCCGGGTCAGCTGACCGCCATCATGGGTCCGTCCGGGTCCGGCAAGTCGACGTTGATGCACTGCCTGGCCGGCCTGGACACCCTCACGAGCGGGCAGGCGCTCGTGGGCGGGACGGATCTGGCCTCGCTCTCGGACCGCCAGCGGACGATCCTGCGCCGCGACCGCCTCGGCTTCGTCTTCCAGGCGTTCAACCTGCTACCCACGCTCACCGCCGAGGAGAACATCACGCTGCCCGCCGACCTCGCCGGCCGCACCCCGGACCGGGACTGGCTGGAGACCGTGGTCACCACCCTCAAGATCGGGGACCGGCTGCACCACCGGCCGTCCGAGCTGTCGGGGGGACAGCAGCAGCGGGTCGCCGTGGCGCGGGCGCTGATCTCGCGGCCCGATGTCGTCTTCGCCGACGAGCCGACCGGTGCACTCGACTCGAAGGCCAGCACGGAGCTGCTCCGCTTCCTGCGGTCGGTCGTCGACGACCTGGGCCAGACAGTGGTCATGGTGACCCACGACCCGGGTGCGGCGGCGTACGCGGACCGCGTCGTGTTCCTCGCCGACGGTGCGGTCGTCGAGGAGCTGCTCGAGCCGAGCCGGGAGCGGATCCTGGACATCATGGGCCACCTGGACGGCTGAGATGCTCCGGGTCTCCCTGCGCAACCTCCTGGTCAACAAGCTGCGCCTGTTCCTGACGGTGATGGCCGTGACCGTCGGCGTCACGTTCGTGTCCGGCACCTTCGTGCTCTCCGACACCATGCTCAAGGCGTTCGACGAGCTGTACGCCGGCCTCACGTCCGGCACCGACGTCGTCGTGAAGTCGCAGGCCGCGTACGACGCCGACATCTCGGTGACCGGGGGACAGGTCCGGCCCCTCGCCGAGGACATCGTCGCGACGGTGCGCGACGTCCCGGGCGTGGCCGTCGCCGAGGGTGGGGTGACGGGCTACGCGCTGGTCCTGGACGACCACGGCGACCCGATCCAGCCGGGTGGCGCCCCAACCTTCGGCACCAGCGTCTCCGCCGACCGCCGCCTCGCCGGGGCGGCCTCCTTCCGTGAGGGTCGAGCACCCTCCGGGCCCCATGAGATGGCCCTGGACGCCCGGACCGCCGAGAAGGGCGGCTACGACCTCGGTGACCGCGTCGTCGTCGTGCTCCAGGACGGGCCGCGAACCTTCCGGCTGGCGGGCATCATCGGCTTCGGCGAGTCCGACAGCCTGCTGGGTGCCACCATGTCCGGCTTCGACCTGGCCACGGCCCAGCGGGTCCTCGGCAAGGCGGGGGTGGTGGACGAGGTCGACGTCCTGGCCGCGGACGGCGTCGACGCGGGTGAGTTGCGCGACCGGATCGCGCAGGTGCTGCCCGACGGTGTCGAGGCACTGACCGGGGCACAGGTGGCCGACAACGGCACGCAGGCCGTGCGCGACTCCCTGGGCATCTTCACCACCATCATGCTGGTCTTCGCCGGCGTCTCGGTGCTGGTCGGGTCCTTCGTCATCTGGAACACCTTCAACGTCCTGGTCGCGCAGCGTCGGCGCGAGGTGGCCCTGCTGCGCGCGGTCGGGGCGACCCGGCGACAGGTCCTGCTCGGCGTCCTGGTCGAGGCCGGCGTCATCGGGCTGGTGTCGGGCGTGATCGGGCTGCTGCTCGGGGTCGGGCTCGCCGCCGGCATCCGATCGCTGCTCGAGCTCATCGGCGTGGAGATCCCGTCGACCTCGCCGTCCGTCGAGCCGCGGACGGTGGTGGCCGCGCTGGCCGTGGGGCTGCTGGTGACCATGGCGGCGGCCATCGCGCCGGCCTGGGCGGCCACCCGGGTCGCCCCCATGGAGG
>NZ_JBFUKA010000010.1:0-62988 GCF_056401085.1 Nocardioides sp. P4_G4 | reverse complement strand
GCCGGCGCGTTCGCGCCGGTCGACCCGTCCGGGCGCGCTGGGACGGGGTTCCGCCCTCGGGCTCGGGATCGCGCTCACCTGGTTCAGCCTCCTGGTGCTCATCCCGTTGTCGGCCGTGGTGGTGGAGGCGACCGGGGGCGGGCTGGACACCTACGCGTCGGTCTTCACCAACTCGCAGACCTTCGACGCTCTCAAGCTCACCGTGCTCGCGTCCGCCACGATCACTGCGATCAACATCGTCATGGGAACGGTCATCGCCTACGTGCTGGTCCGGGACCGGTTCTGGGGTAAGGGCCTGCTCGACCTCCTCATCGACATCCCGTTCGCGATGCCGACGATCGTGGCCGGGCTGGTGCTGCTCGCCCTCTACGGCACGGGGGGCCCTCTCGGGCTGTCGGTCAACAACACCCCGACGGCTGTCTACCTGGCCATCGCCTTCGTCACCCTGCCTTTCGTGGTGCGGACGGTGCAGCCGGTCCTCGAGGAGCTCGAGACCGACGTGGAGGACGCTGCCGCCTCGCTCGGCGCGAGTCGCGCCACGACGTTCCGTCGGGTGATTCTGCCCTCGCTGACGCCGGCGATCTTCGCGGGCGCGGCGCTGTCCTTCGCCCGCGGCATCAGCGAATACGGCTCGATGGTCCTGCTCTCGGGGAACCTCGCGCACAATACCGAGGTCGCATCGTTCCGGGTCAAGTCCATGCTGGAGGGCGACAACCGCCCCCAGGCGGCGGCCCTGGCGACGGTGCTGCTGGTCGTGGCGCTGGTGGCCATCGTGGTCCTCGACATCACACAGCGTCGGCTGGCTCGCCGTGGCTAGCCCGAGCCGCGCCGTAGGGGGTCGCTCCCGGCTGCTGACCTGGACGCTGCGGATCGTGGTCGTGACCTACCTCGGACTGCTCGTGGCCTGGCCGACCGGGCTCGTTGTCGCGCGCACCTTCGGCGATGGGCTCGAGGGCATCCGTATCGCGCTCGAGGACCCCGACGTCATGCACGCACTGATCCTCTCCGTCCAGGTCGCGCTCATCTCGGTGCTCCTCAACCTGATCTTCGGCGTCGGCATGTCACTCCTGCTCGTGCGCTACAACTTCTGGGGCAAGCGGGCGCTGTCTGCGCTGATCGACCTGCCGCTGGCGGTCTCCCCGATCGTGGTCGGCCTGGCCCTGGTGCTGGTCTACAACGGTCGCTACGGCTGGTTCGGCCCCTTCCTGGAGGCCCACGGCTTCCAGGTCACCTTCGCAATGCCGGGCATCGTGATGGCCACGACCTTCGTTGCCCTGCCGCTGGTCATCCGCGAGGTGGTGCCGGTGCTCGAGGAGATCGGCACCGACCAGGAGCAGGCTGCCCGGAGCCTCGGCGCCAGCGGTGCCCAGACGTTCTGGCGCATCACCCTGCCCGGCATCCGCTGGGCCGTCGTCTACGGCGTCGTGCTGTCCCTGGCGCGCTCGCTCGGCGAGTTCGGTGCCGTGCAGGTCGTCGCCGGCAACGTCGGCGGGTCCACCCAGACTGCCCCCCTTCTCGTCCAGGCCAAGTATCAGGGCTTCGCCGAGCAGACGGCGTATTCCATGTCTTTCATGCTTGTCTTCGCTGCCGTCATCTGCCTGGGCGTGGTCGCCCTGATCCGTCCTAAGGAGAACCGCTCGTGAGTATCGAGGTCACAGGAGTCAGCAAGAAGTTCGGGGACTTCGTCGCCCTCGGCGACGTCACCGTTTCGCTGCCGACGGGACAGCTGACCGCCCTGCTCGGGCCGTCCGGGGGTGGCAAGAGCACCCTGCTGCGCATCATCGCCGGCCTCGACAGCGCCGACAGCGGCACCGTGTCGATCGAGGGCACCGACGCGACGAGGCTGCCGCCCCAGAAGCGCAACGTCGGCTTCGTCTTCCAGCACTACGCCGTCTTCAAGCACATGACGGTGGCCAAGAACGTCGCCTTCGGCCTCGAGATCCGCAAGCGGCCCAAGGCGGAGATCGCCGAGCGGGTCGACGAGCTGCTCAAGCTCGTCCACCTCTCGCAGTTCGCGCACCGGCTGCCCTCACAGCTCTCCGGCGGCCAGCGCCAGCGCATGGCGCTGGCCCGTGCCCTGGCGGTGGAGCCGAGCGTGCTGCTCCTCGACGAGCCGTTCGGTGCCCTCGACGCCAAGGTCCGCAAGGAGCTGCGCGAGTGGCTGCGGCGCCTGCACGACGAGGTAGCGGTCACCACGGTGTTCGTCACCCACGACCAGGAGGAGGCCCTCGAGGTCGCCGACGAGATCGTGGTCATCAACGAGGGTCGCGTCGAGCAGGTCGGCACGCCCGACCAGCTCTACGACGACCCGGCCAACGACTTCGTGATGTCCTTCCTCGGCGAGGTGACGCACCTGTCCGGGACCGTGGTCCGACCCCACGACATCGACGTGTCGACGTCGCCGCAGCTCGCGGGGGCCGTCGAGGGCACCGTCTCCCGGATGCTCCGGGTCGGCTTCGAGGTCCGGCTGCACGTGCTGACGGTGGACGGCGAGGACGTGTCGGTCGTGATGACCCGCACCCACGCCCGGTCGGTGGGCATCGATCAGGGGAGCACGGTGTGGCTGACCGTGACGGCCGGTGCGACCGTCGTGCCGTCCCTGCGACCGTCGATGGCCGTCTGAGATCGCCGCGACGACACCCGCGTCATCCATGCGGGTGATTCCCCGTGGTGGGGCCGGTGATCGGTGCCATCACGGGGGACGCGGCGGTATCGTGCGGTGGTGAAGGTCGTGGATCCGCTCGAGGAGCTGTGGGAGGGCATCGAGGCCTTCGACGAGGAGGCCGCGGACCGGGCGCTCGTGGGTCTGCTCTGGGACGTTCCCCTCCCCGAGGCGCTCACCGGGGTCGTGATCCCGTTCCTCACCCAGCTGGGCTCCCGGTGGGAGGACGGCTCCCTCTCGGTGGCCCACGAGCACTTCGCCAGCAACCTGCTGCGCCGCCGGCTCTCCGCGCTGGCCCACCAGCACGAGGCGCTGCCCGCGCCGGACGGCCTCCGGCGCCCCCGGGTGCTGCTGGCCTGCCCGCCGGGGGAGCGGCACGACCTGATGCTGCTCTGCTTCTCCCTCCTGCTCGGGGAGGCCGGCTGGCGCACGCTCTTCCTCGGGGCCGACACCCCCGTGACGGCGCTGGTCGGCGCCGCCCGCGCCGTCGACGCGGACGCCGTGGTGATCGCGGCGACCCGACCGACCGCGCTGACCGCCCACAGCACCTCGGTGGCCAAGCTCGCCCTCGACCACCCGGTCTTCATCGCCGGCCGGGGTGCAGACGAGGAGGTCGCCCGGGTGGTGGGTGCCCGGCTGCTGCCGAGCGACCTGGTGACGGCCCTGGACCACCTCAGCCCACGGGCGGCTGCCCAGCCGTAGGCCTGCGACCGCGCGAGGGGATACCGCCTTTGGACGATGGATCGGACACGGTGAACGGGTGTACATCTGAACCGTGCCCCACCTTCGCAGGACCGCCGCAGGGATCGTCGCCGGTCTGCTGCTCCTCCAACCCCTGGCCGCGTTCGCCGCCGTGCCGGGGAACTCGTGGGGGATGGACCTCGCCGGGGGCGTGGTGCCGGACGCGCAAGGCACCCAGCCGATGACCTTCACGGGCTCCGGCATCCTGGCGGCCAGCGGCAAGGTCGGTGGAGCGGTGGAGTTCACGGCGTCGCCGTCGCTCGGCACCGTGGCACACAGCCAGAACGACAACCCCGGGACGCAGAACTTCGCGGTGGGCGTGGTCTTCACCAGCCGCCCCATCCCGAGCCGGAGCTACAGCGGCAACCTCGTGCAGAAGGGCCTCTTCGGAGACGCCGGGCAGGTCAAGCTCCAGCTGGACACGTCGCACGGGGGGACGGTCGCCTGTCGGATCAAGGGCAGGTCGGGCGCCACGATGCTCGTCTCGAGCGTCACCATCGACGACGGGGCATGGCACACCGCGACCTGCTGGCGCGACGGGAGCGTCGTGGGCGTCACCGTCGACGGCGTCCAGAGGTCGGTGACGTGGAGCCCCGGGTCGATCGCCAACACCAAGAACCTGACGGTGGGGAACAAGAAGTCCACCGCCGGTGCCTCCGACCAGCTCTTCGGGCGTATCGACCTCGTCACCTGGGTGATCGACCCGGATGCCCGGGCGATCGTCGACGCGCAGGTGGCGAGCTCCGGCTGAGCGCTGCCTGACCTGCGGGTGAGACGTCGACCTCACTGAGTGACGACCAGTGCGTCTCCTGGTGGGTTCCCGAGCAGGCTCAGCCTTCGTCACGCGCTGCGAGCAGGTCGACCTTCTGCTGGCGAGTGCGCTGCAGGTCGACCAGCCGTGCGGCGACGGTTGCCGAAGCCTCGGCAGCCTTGGCCTTGGCCTCGGCGTCGGCGACCGGGTCCGACTCATCGCCCACCGTGGCGACCCGGGCGGCCTTCTTGTTGACCGAGCGGTCGTCCTCGATGGCCTTCATGACCTGTTCCTCGGTCTCGGCGAGGGAGACGGCAAGGGCCTTGGTGCTCAGGGTGCGGGCGAGCTCGCGCCGCTGGACCATCGGATCCCAACGGACCGAGGGCCACTGGGGGTCCATGTCGACCAGGGTCTGGGTCAGGATCTCGGTGATGGCCAGACGGCTGTACCACTTGTGGTCTGCCGGGACGACGTACCACGGTGCGGCGTCGGTGGAGGTGCGGCGGAACACCTCTGCGTATGCCTTCTGGTAGTCCTCCCACTGGCGCCGGGTCGGCAGGTCGTTGGAGCTGTACTTCCAGTGCTTGTCGGGGCGGTCCAGGCGCTTCATGAGTCGAACGCCCTGCTCGTCGTGGCTGACCATCAACCCGAACTTCAAGACGGTCGTGCCCGCCGCGACGAGGTCGCTCTCGAACCGGTTGATCTCGTCGAACCGTGCCTCCCAGGTCGCGCGCGGCACCAGCGCGTCGACGGATGCGACGAGCACGTCCTCGTAGTGCGAGCGGTCGAAGACCCCGATGAGACCGGGTCCGGGCAGCTCCTTGCGAATCCGCCACAGGAAGTGGTGCTTCTGCTCCTCCTCGGTCGGCGCCCCGAACGACCGCAGGGCAACGCCCTGGGGGTCGACCTTGCTCATGACGTGCCGGGCGACGCCTCCCTTCCCGGCGGTGTCGAGACCCTGCACGATGATCAGGAGCGATCGGTCCGCCCCCGCCGAGCCCTCGGCGAACAGGCGCTCCTGCAGCTCGCTCAGCAGCTTGCCGCGCTGCGTGCAGAAGGACTCGGCCGACTTCTTGTCCTCGGTCCAACCGGGAGTCGCTCCCCGGTCCATCGCGTCCAGGTCGAAGTCGGGACCGGAGCGGAGGGCATCGCGTGGATCCTCGCGCCATGCGCCGACGTCACGTTTCTTGGCCATGGTTCAGCTCCCGGTTGTTCCTGGTTGAGGCCTGCCGTCGGGGTCGAACAACAGGTCGTACAGCCGCGGTGCCCACCGGAGCTGCTGGTCGGTCAGCTCCGGCGGAGCCAGCCGGCGCAGTCGACCCGGCGGGCGGGCGGCGTGCACCGATCCGCGCTTCGTCAACGCCTCTGCCATGGTTGCCACTCGCTGGCGGCGTCGTCGGTGACCCGGGACGTGGGGGGCCACCGATCGGGGGACAGGGGCGATGCGGTGCGGCCGCCGACCGGTCAGCACCCCACGGATACCGCTCTTCTTGTCGGGGGCGCCGCCGGCATACCACTCGTCGAGGGCATTCGCGCAGGCGACCATTGCGTCGAACAGCTCGTGCGGGTCCTCGGGCACGTCGGCAGCGTCGCACCCCAGGTGCTCGGCGACCAGGGTTCGCAGCAGTACTCGCGGGAAGGAGTCCTCGGGCGCGGGCGAATCCATCTCCCCGCGCTCGTCGAGCACGGTGCAGGCGATCTCACTGTCGCTGGTCCATGAGCGCCGGTTGAGGTTGTCGGATCCCACGCTGGCCCAGCGGTGGTCGATGACGCAGGTCTTGGAATGTACGTAGATGGGTATGCCGGCCTCGTTGCACAGGCCGAACACCGCGACCCGGTCGCCGCCTGCCTCGATGATCGTGCGCATCGCCCGGGACCGCCCGTAGAGCTGCGGCAGCTCGGCCAGCGCGCCTTCGCGGTCGGGCACCATCGGCAGCACCACCACCAGGCGGAGCTCGGGGTTGCGCCGCAGCGCCGTGGCGAAGTGCTCGCCGACGTCGTCGGACCACAGGTACTGGTCCTCGACGTAGACCAGCCGATCGGCGTGGGCGATCGCCTTGGTGTTGCCCAGCATCACCGAGCGCTCACCGACGGGCGCGAAGTCGAAGCCCTTGGGCGCGATGACCGGGAAGGTCCGGACGATCTGGACGACGTCGTGGCCATCGGGCCGCGGCGGCGGCGGCGGTGTCTGGGCAGCGAGCGGGTCGGGGGAGAGGTCCTCGCGGTGCACCCAGCTCGACACCAGACGCACCGGGTTGACGGTGAGCGGGGTGCTGTCCTCCCAGCGTTCGTGGAACGTCGTCTCCACGTCGTGCACACCGGGGCCCTGGATCGCCACCTGGACGTCGTGCCACGGCGGGGTGGGGCCGTATGCCTTGGCGAGCTCCACCGGTTGGGGGTCGCCGTGGTGGGCGTGGTCGTCGCGCCGGCCATGGCACAGGTCGATGCCACCGAGGTAGGCGATGTCGCGGGTGGGGTCCTCGGCGTACCGGATGACCACGAACTTCTGGTGGTGGGCACCCCGGGTCCGCACCCGCATGTCTCGCAGGCACTGCCCGCCGGCCTCACCGATCTCGTCGCCGAGATAGCGGTGCCGGTGGGCACTGAAGCCGAAGCGATGCCAGTGGGAACGCCACAGCAGACCACGTACGTCGACGCCGCGGTGGCATGCCGCGACCAACGTGGCGTCGAGGGTCGACGCAGGGTCGTCGGTGAGCAGCTGGTCCGGGTCGCCTTGCCAGTCGGCGAAGTAGAGACGGTCCCCGGCGCCGAGGCCGGTGATGCGCTCGTGGAGCTCCTCGAAGTAGGCCCGACCGTGGACGATGGCGCGCACCGTGTTGCCGCAGCTCCAAGCCGTGCCATCGCCGCGCACGTCGTCGATTCGGGTGTGCGGGTTCTCGCGCTCCCGGCTGGTCAGGAGCCATGCGCGCACATCCACGGCAGTCATCTTGTCGGCCGTGTCAAGAACGTGACGTGCCGGTGGCCTCCCGGCACCGGACTCCGGCAGTGCAAGGATGCCGCCATGGACACCCTCGTCGTCTCCCGCTGGCGCCGGCTCACGCGTGCGGTCGTCTACGCCGTTGTCGTCGCGGTCCCTCTGGGGGTGCTGGCGTTCCTCATCCGCACCAAGTACGGGCCGCTGGTGGACCTCGACCAGGACATCATCGTCGCCGCCACCGACTACACGCGCGGCCACCCACGGTTCGGGTCCGTCGTCGAGACCTGGGAGACGGTCAGCCAGCCGTGGGTGATGTACGTGTTCGTGGGTCTGCCGGTGAGCCTCTACGTCTGGTTCGGCAAGCACCTGAGGACGCGGGCCTGGTGGGCGCTGGCGACGATGACTGCCGGCTGGGCTGTGGCGGTCGTGCTCAAGCTCTTCGTACGCCGTGCGCGTCCCGAGATCGACCACCCGATCGCCCCGCACGCCGGATTCTCGTTTCCCTCCGGTCACGCCACCAACAACGCGATCGTCGTCACCGTGGTCGTCCTGCTGGTCTGGCATCTCGTCGGTACCCGCCTACGAGGGCTGCTGATCGGCCTCGGTGCGGCCTGGGTGATCGTGACCTGTGCCGACAGGCTCTATGCGGGTGCCCACTTCCTGTCCGACGTCACGGCCGGCGTGCTGCTCGGCTGCGGGCTGACGCTCGCGTCCTACGCGGGCTACATGGGCTGGACTCCACCCGACCCCACCGACAGCACGACGAAAGGTTCACACTGATGGCGTTCCTCACCCGCTGGCAGGACGACACGTCCCGACCCACCGCCAAGCAGGCCGGCCGTGACCTGGCGGTCCGCGCCCTGGCCCCCATGGTCGTGTGGTGGCTGGTCGTGCTCTCCCTGGGCTGGCTGCTCACAGAAGGCCCGCTCAAGGACCTGGGCTCCTCCGAGGAGAGCGTCAACAAGAGCCTGGAGTCGTCACGTACGGCGTTCTGGGACGCTGTCACGCTCTTCTTCTCGTGGACCGGCGCGACGGTCAGCATCGTCGGCGTGTGCCTGGTCGTGGTCGCGCTGGTCTGGTGGCGGACCAAGCAGTGGTGGTACGCGGTCGTACCCCTCATCGCGATCAGCCTCCAGGCGCTGGTCTTCTTCTTCACCACGCTCCTCATCGACCGCGAGCGGCCCCATGTCGAGAAGCTGGACGACTCCCCGCCGACCTCGAGCTTCCCGAGCGGGCACACCGGTGCCGCGACCGGGTTGTACTTCACGTTGGCGCTGATGGCGCTGCGGATCCCGAACCCGGTGCTTCGCAGGGTGGTCGTCGGCGTGTGTCTGGCGATCCCGTTCCTCGTCGGCACGGCGCGGCTCTATCGCGGCATGCACCATGTCAGCGACGTGATCGTGGCCATGGTCAACGGCGTGGTCGCGGTCGGACTCGCGTGGTGCTGGTTGCGCCGCGGCGCCGGTACCGATGCCGGTACCGACACCGAGGCGGATGCCGTGGGTCAGACGCGCGCGTAGCGGGCGCGCGCGAAGGAGTACACGCCGTAGGCCGCCAGGCCGAGCGCGATGCCGAGCAGGATGACCATGCCGGCCGGAAGGTCCTGCATCGATCGGAGCGCGCCGTCCATGCCGGTGACCTCCCCCGCCTGCTGCTTGATCGCAGCCGTGATGAAGAGGACGCCCACGGCCGCAAGCGCGATGCCCTTGCCGATGTAGCCGACCTTGGCGACGACGACCACGGCCCTGCCCGGGTGCTCCTGCAGGTCCCCGAGGAACTTCTCCTGCCAGCCCTTGTACACGTGGTAGCCGGCGATGCCGATGATGGCGACCCCGACCAGACCGACGAGGAACCGCCCTGCCGGCGCCTCCATCAGGGTGACCGTGAAGTCCTTGGTCTGCTTGTTGCTCGACGTGTGACCGCCGGAGGCGAAGACGCCAGAGGTCCAGGCGAGCGCGGCGTACAGGACGAGCTTGCCGCCGGCCTTCGCCTTGTCGAACGCCTTGTGCCGGGTGATGAGCTCGGTCAGCTGCCACACGGCGAGCAGGGCGAACCCGACCGCGATCACCCAGAGCAGGACCTGCCCGAACGGTTCCTGCGCGAGTGTCGCCAGCGCCCCGGACTGGCTCGCCTGCCTGCTGGCCCCGCCCACAGCGATGTCTGCGGTCAGGTAGGCCAGCAGCAGGTGCAGGACGCCGCTTGCGCCGTAGCCGACGCGTGCTCCCCACTCGACCACGGGATGGTCACCGGTCTTCTCTGCTGCCTTGTTCGCGGACCCGCCCACGTCGCCGGCTCGATCGCTGATGCTGTTCATGATTTCTCCCTCGCCCACCGGTCTTCACCGGACCACCGCCGCGAAGCATCGCAGGCGCCGTGACAGGGTACGCGCGTGAATGCCACAGGTTCTTCAATCACCGTCATCGTCAACCCGATGAAGGTCGCGCTCGCTGAAGTCCGAACGGTTCTCGAGGACGCCGCCACCGCGGCCGGCATCGGGGCGCTGACACTGGTCGAGACGACCGAGGAGGACCCCGGCTTCGGTCAGGCCCGGCAGGCCGTGCGCGACGGCGCCGGCATGGTGTGCGTCCTCGGGGGCGACGGCACGGTGCGGGCGGTGGCGCAGGAGCTCGTGGGCACCGGCGTCGCGTTGGGTCTGCTCCCGGGCGGTACCGGGAACCTGTTGGCCCGCAACCTCGGGCTCCCGGTCGACTCCCTGGACACCGCGGCCGCCGCGGCGTTCTCCGGCCAGGACCGCACGATCGATGTCGGATGGATGGTCGTCGACCCCGACCAGAGCCAACGCAGTGGCGACCTGCGCACCGGCGCCGACAACGTCCACTGCTTCACCGTCATGGCCGGAGTCGGCTTCGACGCCCAGACCATGGATGACGCCCCCGAGGGCGTGAAGGACAAGGTCGGCTGGGCGGCCTACGTCACCAGCGGTGGCAAGCACCTGGGCGACGACCCGTTCGAGCTCGACCTGGTCGTGGACGGGCGCGCGGCCGATCCCTGCACGGCCCGCACGGTCGTGGTCGGCAACTGCGGCGAGCTCACCGGAGGCATGGTGCTGCTGCCCGATGCCGAGGTCGATGACGCCCAGCTGGACGTGGCCATCGTCAGCCCCGAGAGCCTGACCCAGTGGATCGGGGTAGCCGCCCGAGTGCTGACCAACCGCGGCGACGGGCCCTCGCTCCAGCGACACCGGGGCCGTGACCTCACCGTGCGGGTCGACCCGCCACAGCTGTGCGAGGTCGACGGCGACGTCCTGACCGCGGTGGGCCGGCTGCGCTTCGTGGTACAGCCAGCGTCCCTCGTGGTCCGCGTCGGACCGGACAGCGCCTGAGGACGGACTCTGGGAGGGCCCTGGCTCGCTTCTGGGCGTGGATCAGCGGTAGTTGGTGAACTGGACCGCGAAGTCGTAGTCCTGCGCCTTCACCAGCGCCTGCACGGCCTGGAGGTCGTCCCGCTTCTTCGACGACACCCGCAGCTCGTCGCCCTGGACCTGCGCCTTGACGCCCTTGGGCCCCTCGTCGCGGATCAGCTTGCCGATCTTCTTGGCGTCCTCGGAGGTGATCCCCTCCTTGAGCGCGATGGAGATCTTGGACTGCTGGCCGGACGCGCGCGGCTCCGACGCGTCGAGGATCTTCAGGCTCTGGTTGCGCTTGATCAGCTTGTCCTTGAAGACGTCGAGCACCGCGGTCGCGCGGTCGTCGGCCGACGCCGTGATCTCGATCGCCTGCTCTCCCTGCCACTCGATGGTGGCGCCCGTGCCCTTGAAGTCGAAGCGGGTCGCGATCTCCCGCGCCGCCTGTCCCAGCGCGTTGTCGACCTCCTGACGGTCCAGCTTGCTCACGATGTCGAAGCTCGAGTCGGCCATGGGTCCCTCCGGTTTCTCCTGTAGGTGCGACAGACGCTATCCTCTCGTGCTGTTGATCCCCACAGGGGTGACGCACTGGCAGATTGCCCGAGCGGCCAATGGGAACGGACTGTAAATCCGTCGGCTTATGCCTTCGAAGGTTCGAATCCTTCATCTGCCACACACGAACGGCCGGACCCGCAGGGTCCGGCCGTTCTGCGTTGCGTGCCGCGTCAGGGACGCGGGTCAGAGGGTGCAGGTGTTGAGCAGGTCGCCGTCGGCGGGTCGCGGCCGGAAGCCGTCGGCAGGCGGTGCCACCCCGTCCTCCACCCAGGCGGTCAGGAGGTCGAACGCGTCCCGGGCGCAGGGGAGCAGCGGCCGCAGCCGGTCGGGATAGGCGGTGTAGAGGCCGTCGGTGTGCGTGCCGTCCTCGACCAGGTAGTAGCGGTGCAGCCGGCCGCTGCCGGCCCGGTCGACCAGCGCGTCGTACACGTCGGAGTCCACGGCCGGGGGGAGCAGCGTGTCCAGGGAGCCGTGCACGGTGATCATCGGCCGCCGGATGCGGCCGGTGAGCGAGATCGACCGCATGGCGTCCTTCACCGACTGCGGACGCGACGCGTAGTCGTAGTCCGCGTCGCACGACGGCGTCCCGCTGGCGCAGAACGGCACCCCGGCGTCCAGCGCGCCGTCCCACGTGGGGTCGAGCTCCTCGCGGTAGATCCGCTGGGTCAGGTCCCAGTAGTAGGAGTGGTGGAACGCCCAGAGGAACTCCGACCCGGGCGCGAAGCCGGCGCCGATGATCGCGTCGTGGGCGGCCTGGTCCCCGGTCGCGGCGTACGCCGGGTAGTTCTTGAGTGCCGTCGGGAGGAAGGTGAACAGGTTCGGGCCCTCGGCGCGGAAGAGGGTGCCCTCCCAGTCGAGGCCGCCGTCGAAGAGCTGCGGGTTGTTCTCCAGCTGCCAGCGCGTCAGGTAGCCGCCGTTGGAGATGCCGGCCATGTAGGTGCGCTCGGGCTGGGTGCCGTACGCCTGGCGCACCACGCGCTTCGTGGCACGGGTGAGCTGGGTGACCCGCTGGTGCCACTCGCGGATCGAGCCGCCGGGGGTCGAGCCGTCGCGGTAGAAGGCCGCCCCGGTGTTGCCCTTGTCGGTCGAGGCGAAGGCGTAGCCCTTGCTCAGCACCCAGTCACTGATGATGAAGTCGTTGGCGTACTGGGCGCGCACGCCGGGAGCGCCGGTGACGACGATCCCGCCGTTCCACTCCTCCGGGAGACGGATGACGAACTGGGAGTCGTGGTTCCAGCCGTGGTTGGTGTTGCTGGTCGAGGTGTCGGGGAAGTAGCCGTCCACCTGGATGCCCGGCACGCCGCTGGGGTTGACGGTGCCGGCGGCGTGCAGGCCGTTCCAGTCGGCCTGGTTGGTGTGGCCGGAGGCGACCGTGCCGGCCGTCGTGAGGTCGTCGAGGCAGGCCGACACCTGCAGCTCGGCGCCCTTGACGGTCAGGGCGTCGTGGTCCGCGCACCAGCCCGGTCCGGTGGGGTCGGGGTGAGGTGGACGATCGGCCGTGCCGGCGTGGGCGGCGGTGCCGGCCACGCCGCCGGCCAGCGTGCCTCCGACGAGCACGACGAGGGCGGTGGCCCGGGCGAGGAGATGCGGAAGAGGAGTCATGTTCTCCACCCTGTGACCGACGTCACGTGGCGACAATGTGGCCTCCTCACACATCGGACCGCCTCGCGTGTGGCCCGGGCACGCGGGGCAGACTGGCGCCCGTGAGCAGCCTCCAGATCCACGACATCGGCCGCCGCCGGGCGTGGTCCATCTGGCTGGTCGCGCTGTCGGTCTACGTGCTCGCGGTGCTCCACCGCAGCTCGCTGGGCGTGGCCGGCCTGTTGGCCGCCGAGCGCTTCCACGTCAACGCCACGAGCCTGGCGACCTTCACCGTCCTCCAGCTCGTCGTGTACGCCGCGATGCAGGTGCCGGTGGGCGTCATGCTCGACCGTTACGGCTCGCGGGCGATGCTCCTCGTGGGGCTGGCGATGATGACCGTCGGCCAGCTGGTCTTCGCCTTCACCACCTCCTTCGGAGGCGCGGTCCTGGCGCGGGCCGTGCTCGGGGCCGGGGACGCGATGATCTTCGTCAGCGTGATCCGGCTGGTCACCGTGTGGTTCCTCGTGCGGCAGGCCCCGATGATCACCCAGCTCACCGGGCTCGTCGGCCAGATGGGGGCGATCGTCGCCGCCGCGCCGCTGGCCTTCCTGCTGGACCGGCTGGGCTGGACGGGCGCCTTCGGGCTCGTCTCGAGCCTGGGGATCGTGCTGCTCGTCGCCGTGGCCATGCTCGTCAAGGACTCGCCGTACCGGCGTGACGAGGTCGTCCAGGTCAAGCTCCGGGCCCTGGCACAGTCGGTGCGCATCCTCTGGGGCAACCCCGGGACCCGCCTGGGCATGTGGTCGCACTTCACCTCGCAGTTCGGCGCCACGGTCTTCACCCTGCTGTGGGGCTACCCGTTCCTGGTGCAGGGACTCGGCTGGTCCGAGGCCGCCGCGAGCACGCTGCTGATGGGCATGACGGCGTGGGCGGTGGTGAGCGGCCTGGCGCTGGCCCGCCTGGTCGGCCGGCTGCCGTACTGGCGGTCGTGGATCGTCATCGGGGTCGTCGCGGGGATGGTGATCCCCTGGACGGCGGTGCTGCTCTGGCCCGGTGTCGCGCCCAGCTGGGTCGTGGTCGTCATGGCGTGCGCGACCGCGACCGGCGGTCCTGCCGCGATGGTCGGCTTCGACCTCGCCCGCACCTTCACCCCCGTGCAGGCCATCGGCCGCGCCAACGGTCTGGTCAACGTCGGGGGTTTCACCGCCTCGCTGCTGACGATGGCCCTGATCGGTGTCGTGCTCGACGTCGCCGAACCCGGCGGCATGGACGCCTACACGCTCGACGACTACCGCCTCGCGCTGTCGGTGCAGTACCTCTTCTGGGGGTTCGGGGTCGTGCAGATCCTCCGCTACCGGCGCCGGGGGCTGGCCCACCTCGCGCGCGTGCACCCGGGAGCCACCGAGCAGATGAAGGCCGGGCGCCCGTTCGTGCACCCCGGCATCGGGACCGAGGGCGTCTGACTTTTGCGTGGGAACCAGACCAATCCGGTGGTGCAAGTCACTCCGAAGTAGGCGTAACCGTCGAGCGACGGTGTCCGCCGAAGAAGGGTTCCACCATGCGTCTTCCCTCCATGCGTCTTCCCTCCATGCGCCGTCCCTCGCCGTCGATGGCCGTCTCCGTCCTGGCCCTCGTGGTCGCCTCCACCGGCACGTCGTACGCCGCCGGGCTGATCGGCTCCGACGGCATCAGGAACGACTCGGTCAAGTCGGTCGACGTGAAGGACAACAACCTCAAGGGCCGCGACGTCAAGAACGGCTCGCTGGGCTCCATGGACATCCGGGACAAGTCGCTGAAGTCGCGTGACTTCGCGGACGGCCAGCTCCCCGCCGGGGCGCAGGGTCCCGCCGGCGTCGGCCGCTGGGCGCTCGTGGACGCGGCCGGCGCCATCGTGGCCCAGTCCGGAGGGTTCACCGTGACTGCGGCCTACCCGACGCTCGCCCCGATGGGTGCCGACGTGAACGGCCTGCGCGCCAACGGCAACGTCTACATCAACGCCGGCGAGGACCTCGGCAACAACGGCGTCCTGGCCGTCGTCGCGCTCCAGAACACCGTCGACCAGAACGGCGACACCGTCACCAACGGCCGCGCCACCGGCGCCGACGCCAACCCGGAGTTCTCCGGCGAGATCTCGGCCGCCATGTGCCAGCCCGGCGTGGTCAACTGCGCGCCCCCCGGCACCGGCAACACCAGCCACCTCGTGGTGAGCCCGCGCCTCAGCGACGGCAGCGTGACCACCTCCGACAACCGCAAGCGCTTCTACGTCGTGGTGACCGGCGACTCGAGCGACCGCCCCTGAGACCCACGGGTGGCGGGGCGTGGGCGGGGGCCTACGCCCCGTCGCCCGTGTTGAACGGCGACGCCTTCCCGGAGGCCATCTCCACGGCCTCCGCGAGGTCGAGCGACTCCAGCGCGTCACGGATGTCGAGTCCGAGGCCGGTGACCTCCGGACCCGCCACGAGGGGCACGATCGTGTGCACCAGGCGGTCGTCGTACGCGTGGACCATGGTGAAGGACTGCCCGCCGTCGACCCCGGACACGAAGCGGCCCACCGGGGCCGGGTCGGAGGTGTAGCAGGACGCCGATGCCACCGAGACGGGGACGCCGGCGAAGGTCGACCACGTCGAGAAGTGCAGGTGCCCGGCCAGGATGCCCCGCACGTCGGTGCCCTCGACGACGGCCGCCAGGCGGTCCTGCTCGTGCAGCTCGATGAGCTCGGCCGCGCGCAGCATCGGCAGCGGGACCGGCGGGTGGTGCATGGCGAGCAGGGTGCCGTGGGGGGCAGGCGTCGCGAGCACGTCGGCCAGCCATGCCAGCTGCGCGTCGGTCAGGTCGCCGTGGTGGTAGCCGGGGACGCTGGTGTCCAGCGCCACGATCCGCAGCCCGTCCACGTCGTGCACCCGGTCCTGGGGGCCGTCGTCGTCGGAGCCGAACAACCCCCGGGCGTACGGCGTCCGCTCGTCGTGGTTGCCCATCGTCCAGACCACGACGGCGCCCATGGCCGCGGCGGCCGGCTCGACGAGGGCCCGCAGGCGCTCGTAGGCCGCAGGCTCTGCCTTGTCCGCGAGGTCGCCGGTGAGGACGAGTGCCTGCGGCGCGGGGTCGACGGCGGCGAGCCGCTCCAGGGCCCGCGCGAGCCCGGCCTCCGTGTCGACGGCGCCGAACTGCAGCCGTCCCTGCGCCAGCAGGTGCGGGTCGGACAGGTGCGCGACGGTGTGGCGGGGCGGTGGGTGCTGGCCGAGCTGCTTCACGCCCACACGCTAGTCGAGGTCATGGACGTCGGGGTGGGCAGCGCCGGGCTCCTCCCGCACCACCGAGACCGGCACGTGGAGGTGTGCGAGCCGGTGCTCGAGGTCCTGGTGCAGCCAGGTCGACAGGTGGTGCTCGGGGACCGACACCATGATCTCGTCGATCGGTTCGCTGAAGAGTGACTCCTCGATCGCGTCCATGGGGTCGTGTCGCACCGAGACGGACCCGATGACCGGCCCCGCGGCTGCCTCCTCGATCTCGGGCAGAGCCCGGCGGAGGCTGTCCTCGGCCTCCGCGGCCTTGTCGTGGCGCTCGGGGTGGAGCAGGTGGATCTCGACCCGGGCGGGATTCAGGACGGTGAGACGGAACTGGACGTTCCCGGCCGCGGCCCGCTCCCGCACGGCGGCCAGCAGCGCCGGTGTGGGGTGTGTCCTGTCGGTGACCACCAGCACCCGTCGAGCACGAGGTGTCGTCATGAGGGGTTCCCTTCCAGCGCGTCACGGGGTGCCTGGCCCGCGGCCCGGTCAGGACCGGAGGCTCCGACGGCCTCGGTCCGGTCCTTGTCCGTCACCGTCAGGTAGACGACGACCGCGAGGATGGTGCCCAGGAAGATCACGCTGGTGACCAGCGTGCCGAGGCCGAGGCCGCCCTCGTCCCGGGGCGCGGCGAGGAAGTCGCCGATGTTCGCGCCGAGCGGTCGGGTCAGGATGTAGGCCAGCCAGAACGACAGCACCGGCCCGGCACCCAGGCGCCACGCCACGAGCACGGCGAGGATGAGCCCGAGCGGGAGCAGGACGGCGACGCCGGGCGACCAGCCGGTGAGCTCGAGCGTCCAGTCGCCGACGGCGGTCCCCAGGGCGAAGGTGACCAGGACCGTGAGCCAGTAGAACGCCTCCCGCGGGAGGGTGACGATGGAGTGGATCGACAGCGTCCGCTCGCGGGCGTACCAGGTGCCGAACACGCCCGCCAGGAGCACGGCGAAGACCACCGAGCTGACCCCCAGGGGAACGCCGCGGGCATCGGTGAGGTTGTCGGTCAGCAACGTGCCGACCACGCTGATCAGCACGACGGCCAGCCAGTAGGCGGACGGCACGTACCGGTCGAGCCGGAACTGCACCACCATCACGGCGACGAGGGCGGCGCTGAAGGCCAGGGTCGTGTTGGTCAGCCCGAAGCCGAGGGTCTCGTTGACGTAGTCGGCGAAGCTCTCGCCCACCGTCGTGCACAGGATCTTGATGATCCAGAAGTAGGCGGTGACCTCGGGCACCTTGTTCAACATCACTCGTCCGCGGCGTCCGGCCTGCATGCTCGTCGTCATGCCGGACAGCGTGGGTGGCCCTACCTGCCAAGCACCTGACTGCGTGGGTCGGGGCGCCTCAGCGGGCCGGCACGATCCGTCCGGTGACCTCGCCCAGCGCGATCCGGCCACCCGACGCGCCGGGGGCGGTGTAGCGCAGGGTGACCACGTCGCCGTCCTCGAGGAAGGTGCGCTCGCGCCCGCCCGCCGTGAAGGGTTCGGTCCCGCCCCAGGACAGCTCCAGCAGGGAGCCGCGCTGGTCGGCGTCGGGGCCCGAGACCGTGCCGGAGCCCCACAGGTCCCCGGTGCGGACCGTGGCCCCGTTGACGGTGGTGTGGGCGAGCATCTGGGCCGGCGACCAGTACATCGAGGCGTACGGCGGGCGGGAGACCACCTCGCCGTCGAGCACCACCTCGATCGCGATGTCGAGCCCCGCCGGAGCGTCGACCCGCAGGTAGTCCAGCGGCTGGGGATCCTGGCCCGGCAGCTCGGTCCACGCGGCGTCCAGCGCCGCCAGCGGGGTGACCCAGTGGCTGATCGAGGTCGCGAACGACTTGCCGAGGAAGGGGCCGAGGGGGACGTACTCCCAGGCCTGCACGTCGCGCGCCGACCAGTCGTTGAGGCCCACGACCCCGAACGTGTGGGTGGCGAAGTCGGCGGTGGACACCCGCTCGCCGAGCAGCGTCGGGACGCCGACCACGAAGCCGAGCTCGGCCTCGATGTCGAGGCGGCGGCTGGGGCCGTAGGTCGGGGCGTCCTCGGCGGGCGCCTTGCGCTGGCCGCACGGACGCACGATGTCGGTCCCCGACGCCACGACCGTGCCCGAGCGGCCGTGGTAGCCGACCGGCAGGTGCTTCCAGTTGGCGAGCAGCGGCTCCTGGTCGGGCCGGAAGATGCGCCCCACGTTGGAGGCGTGGTGCTCGGAGGCGTAGAAGTCCACGTAGTCGCCCACCTCGATCGGCAGGTGCAGGGTGACGGCCGACAGCGGGTGCACGTGCGGGGCCGTGCGGGCCTCGTGCACGTCATGGCCGAGCACCTCGGTGATCCACTCCCGGGCGATGGCCCACTGCTCGGGACCCATCGACATGAAGGCGTTGAGGCTCGGCGCACGCCATGCCGCCGCGAGCGCGGAGGCCGGGTCGCCGATCTCGGCGACGGGGGCCAGGTCGAGCACGTGGTCGCCGATCCGCACCCCCACGCGGGGGTCGTCGCCCTCGAGCGAGAAGACGCCGTACGGCAGGTTGTCGAGGTCGAAGAGGGAGCCGGCGGCGCCGTCCACCCAGGTCGTGAGGGGGGTGCTGGGGCCGGTCATCGGGGCTGCTCCGTCGCGTCGGGGGAAGAGGGGTCGAGGGGGATGAGTCCGAGGGCGCGGAGGTCGGCGACCGGGTCCTGGATCGAGCAGGTGCCGAAGGAGGTGAACCAGCGTCGGGCGCGGGTGACCACCTCCTCGGTGACCTCGAGCCGCTCGGCGTCGCGCTCCTCGAGGAGCGCGACCGTCTCCTCGCGGGAGGCACCGTCGAAGGCGGCGAGCGTGGCGACGAGGACGTTGAGGAAGCCGTGCTGCTCGAAGCCCTCGGGCGACGTGTGGCGTACGGCGTGGTGCAGGCCCGCGGTGCACTTGAAGGCCACCTCGCGGTCGAGCGCCGCGTCGGTCCACGCGGCCAGGCGGCCCGCCGTGGGGAACAGGTGAGCCTCCACCCCGCCGGTGCGCAGCTTGAGCCGCAGCTCGGCGGCCGCGACCTCGTCGGCCGCCGCCTCCCAGCCGTGGGTCACGTCGGTCTGCGGGAGCTCGACGTGGACCGGGACGTCCTCGGCGAGCACGCCGTCGGCGCGGGCGTGGTCGACCGCGGCGACCACGCGACGGGCGTTGCCGGGCAGGTCGTCGAGGTCCCGCAGCGCGATCTCGAGTCCCGCCACGTGCAGGCCCAGCCTGGCTGCCGCCCCCAGCGGTCCGGCCACCTGGCCGGCCCCGCCGGTGACGACCACCGACAACGGGTGCGCGACGCCGCGGACCAGCGGCAGGTCGGTGTCCTTGAGGACGAACGACCCGAGCAGGTCGCCGTACGACGCGTCGCGGTGTGCGCCGTGGGCGGCGGTGGCCTCGGGCAGCGGGACGTCGCCGGGCGGGAAGGTCGCGGCGTCGTCGAGCAGGCCGGACCACGCGGGCGAGGACATGACTGGTCGGGAGTCGGGCACGGCGCTACTGTAGCGACGAATCACATAACGGACGACTATGTCCGTTTATCGGACAGATGACGATCGAGCGCGAGGCGGACGACGATGGCGCACTACCGGAGCACGGGCACGATCCCCCAGAAGCGGCACACCCAGCACCGCGACGCCGCCGGAAGGCTCTACTTCGAGGAGCTGATGGGGGAGGAGGGCTTCTCCTCCGACTCGTCCCTGCTCTACCACCGCGGCGTGCCGTCGGCCCTGGTCGACAGTCAGGTGTGGGAGCTCTCGGACCAGTCCCGCACGCCCAACCACCCGCTCAAGGCGCGGCACCTGCGGCTGCACGACCTCGAGACCGGCGCCTGCCCCGTCGAGGGGCGCCGCCTGGTGCTCGGCAACAACGACGTCCGCATCGCCTACGTGCTCACCGGCACCGACCCGTCGCCGCTCTACCGCAACGCCATCGGGGACGAGTGCGTCTACGTCGAGGAGGGAAGCGGGACGGTCGAGACCGTCTTCGGCGTCGTGGCCTACCGCACCGGCGACTACGTCATCGTCCCGCGGGCGACCACGCACCGCTGGGTGCCGGCCGAGCCGAGCCGGCTCTACGCCATCGAGGCCAACAGCCACATCCACCCGCCCAAGCGCTACCTGTCGCGCTTCGGCCAGCTCCTCGAGCACGCGCCGTACTGCGAGCGCGACCTGCACGGGCCGGTCGACCTCGACGCCCTCGTCGACCGCAGCCACGACCTCACCGACGTCGACGTGCTGGTCAAGCACCGCACCAGCGCCGGGATCGTCGGCACCCGGATGACGTACGCAACGCACCCGTTCGACGTCGTCGGCTGGGACGGCTGCCTCTACCCCTACACGTTCAACATCGACGACTTCATGCCCATCACCGGCAAGGTGCACCAGCCGCCGCCGGTGCACCAGGTCTTCGAGGGCTGGAACTTCGTGATCTGCAACTTCCTGCCCCGCAAGGTCGACTACCACGAGCTCGCGGTGCCGGTGCCCTACTACCACTCGAACGTCGACAGCGACGAGGTCATGTTCTACGTCGGCGGCGACTACGAGGCGCGCAAGGGGTCGGGCATCAACCTGGGCTCGATCTCCCTGCACCCGGGCGGCTACGCCCACGGCCCGCAGCCCTCGGCGATCGAGGCCTCCCTCGGCGCTGACTACTTCGAGGAGTCGGCGGTCATGGTCGACACCTTCGCGCCGCTCGAGCTCGGTGAGGGCGGTCGCGCCGTCGAGGACCCCGCCTACGCCTGGACGTGGGCGGGACGGGGTCCCGACGCAGACGGCACCGACGGAGGGCCGGCAGTGTTCAGCAACAGCTGACCGATCGATGCCGGTCAGCAACAGCTGACCGATCGATGCCGGTCAGCAACAGCTGAAGTCGATGCCGGTCAGCAACAGCTGATCAGGCGTACGCCGGGTAGTCGACGTAGCCGGCCGCGCCGCCGCCGTAGAAGGTCGAGCGGTCCTGCTCGTTGAGCGGCAGTGACTCCTGGAGCCGGCGCGGCAGGTCCGGGTTGGCGATGAAGGTCCTCCCGAACGCCGCGGCGTCGATCCACCCGCGCCGCAGCATCTCCTCGGCCTTGTCCCTGTCGTACGCGCCGGCGCCCACGATGACGCCGTCGTACGCCGCGCGCAGCTCGTCGCGGAACACGTCGGTGAGCGGTTCGCCCCCGGCCCAGTCGGGCTCGGAGAGGTGCAGGAAGGCGAGCCCGCGGGAGGAGAGCTCGCGGGCCAGGGCGAGCCCGGTGACGTCGCCGTCCGGGTCCTCGAGGCCGTTGAAGGCGCCGATCGGGGAGATGCGGATGCCGACCCGGTCGGGGGACCAGGCCTCGGAGACCGCGTCGACGACCGCGAGCGGCAGCCGGAGCCGGCCGGCCAGGTCGCCGCCCCACCCGTCGGTGCGGGTGTTGACCGTCGAGCTCAGGAACTGGTGGAGCAGGTAGCCGTGGGCGCCGTGGATCTCGACCAGGTCGAAGCCGGCGTCGCGGGCGTTGCGGGTCGCCTCCGCGTAGTCCTCGACCAGCCGCGGCAGCTCGTCGGTGTCGAGTGCGCGCGGCGTCGGGCAGTCGGCGCGGAAGACGGCGCCGTCGGGGTCGACCAGGCTGGTGCGCGACCGGAACGGCTGGTCGGTCGCGGAGACGGGCAGGGCACCGTCGTGCAGCGACGCGTGGTCGACGCGGCCGGTGTGCCACAGCTGGGCGGCGATGAGTCCGCCCTCCTCGTGCACGGCGTCGGTGACCGTGCGCCACCCCTCGACCTGTTCGGGGCTGTGGATGCCGGGGGTGTCGGCGTACCCCATGCCCTCGGGGGAGATCTGGGTGCCCTCGGTGATGACAAGGCCGGCGCTGGCGCGCTGGCGGTAGTAGTCGACCGCGTGCCGCGACGGCAGGTCGCCGGGCTGCTCGGCCCGCTGCCGGGTGAGCGGGGCCATGAAGACGCGGTTGGCGGCCGTGACGGCGCCGAGGTCCAGGGGGCTGAAGAGATGGGTACGAGCGAGTTCGGTCACGGTCGGCCCAACGGGCGGCCCGGCGGCCGAATTCCCCGATGCGACCCCTGCGGGCGGTGTGCCGTGCGGGACGGGGAGGCAGGATGGTCCCGTGAGCCTCCTCTCCCAGCTGCGAGACGTGCCGGCCCGACTCCGCAACGAGTCCCGCCAGGTCCCCACCCGCGACATCGACGAGACGGAGGTCGAGGTCGACTCGACCTCCCACGCCGCCGCCGGCGCGACAGCGGTCGCCGTGGCCATGCGCCGGGCCATCGGCCAGATGGGCGTGCGCCGGACGGCGTCGACGCTGACCCGGCTCAACCAGGTCGACGGCTTCGACTGCCAGGGCTGCGCGTGGCCCGACCCGGAGGCCGGTCACCGGCACGCGGCGGAGTTCTGCGAGAACGGCGCCAAGGCCGTCGCCGAGGAGGCCACCCGCCAGAAGCTGGACCGCGCGTTCTTCGAGACCCACTCCGTGGCCGACCTCGCGGAGCGCAGCGAGTACTGGCTCGGCAAGCAGGGTCGGATCACCGAGCCGATGGTGCTGCGCCCCGGCGCCACCCACTACACCCCGATCTCGTGGGACGACGCGTTCACCACGATGGCGGGCCACCTGCGCCGGCTCGACGACCCCGACCAGGCGGTCTTCTACACCTCCGGGAAGACCTCCAACGAGGCCGCGTTCGTCTATCAGCTCTTCGTGCGCGCCCTGGGGACCAACAACCTGCCCGACTGCTCCAACATGTGCCACGAGTCATCGGGCTCGGCGCTGAGCGAGACCATCGGCATCGGCAAGGGCTCGGTCAGCCTCGAGGACATCCACCAGGCCAAGCTCATCGTGGTGGTGGGCCAGAACCCCGGCACCAACCACCCGCGGATGCTCTCGGCGCTGGAGATCGCCAAGCAGCGCGGCGCGAAGATCATCGCCGTCAACCCGCTGCAGGAGGCGGGACTGGTCCGCTTCAAGAACCCGCAGAACGCCAAGGGGCTCACGGTCGGGACCGGGATGGCCGACCTGCACCTGCCGGTCCGGCTCAACGGCGACCTGGCCCTCTTCCAGGCCATCGGCTCGCTGCTGGTGGAGTGGGACGCCGTCGACCACGACTTCCTCGGCGAGTACACGACCGGCTTCACCGAGTACGCCGCCCACGTCGCCGGCCTCGACTGGGCCAAGGTCGAGGCCTCCACGGGCCTGACCCGCGCGCAGGTCACCGAGGCCGCCCGGATGTTCGCCGACTCCCCGGCGACGATCACCTGCTGGGCGATGGGCATCACTCAGCACCACAACGCGGTGGCGACCATCAAGGAGATCGTCAACGTCGCCCTGCTGCGCGGCGACATCGGCAAGCCGGGCGCCGGCGTGTGCCCCGTTCGCGGCCACTCCAACGTCCAGGGCGACCGGACGATGGGCATCTGGGAGCGCGTCCCCGACCACTTCCTCGACGCCATCCGCGACGAGTTCGGCTTCGAGCCGCCGCGCGAGCACGGCTACGACACGGTCGCCGCCATCCAGGCCCTGCGGGACGGCAAGGCCCGGGTGTTCATGGGGATGGGCGGCAACTTCGTCGGCGCCGCCCCCGACACCGAGGCGACCGAGGCGGCCATGCGCAACGCGGCCCTGACGGTGCACGTCTCCACCAAGCTCAACCGCTCGCACATCGTGCACGGCGGCGAGGCGCTGATCCTGCCCGTCCTCGGTCGCAGCGAGAAGGACCTCACCGGCGGCCGCGTCCAGCGCGTCACCGTCGAGGACTCCATGTCGGCCGTGCACGCCTCCCACGGTCCGCTCGAGCCGGCCTCGGAGCACCTGCGCTCCGAGGTCGACATCGTCTGCTCGCTGGCCCTGGCCACCCTCGGCGCGGACTCGCCCGTCCCGTGGGCCGCCTTCCGCGACGACTACTCCGAGATCCGCCGCCGCATCGCGCGCGTGGTGCCCGGCTGTGCGTCGTACGACGAGAAGGTCGACCAGCCCGGCGGCTTCGTGCTGCCGCACCCGCCGCGCGACAACCGGATCTTCGAGACCGAGAGCGGCAAGGCGGTCATCACCTCCACCCCGGTCGAGGTGCTGGACGTGCCCGAGGGGCGCTTCCTGCTGCAGACCATGCGGTCGCACGACCAGTTCAACACCACGATCTACGGCCTGGACGACCGCTACCGCGGGGTCAAGGGCGGGCGTCGGGTCGTGTTCGTGCACCCTGACGACATCCGCGACCTCGGCTACGCCGAGGGTGACCTCGTCGACCTGGTGAGCGAGTGGAAGGACGGCGTCGAGCGCGTGGCGCTGTCCTTCCGGGTCGTGCCCTACGACCAGCCGCGGGGCTGCGTGGCCGCCTACTACCCGGAGGCCAATCCGCTCGTGCCCCTCGACTCCACCGCGGAGAAGAGCAACCAGCCGGTCTACAAGTCGATCGTGGTCCGGCTCGACCGCCCCGACTCGGACTCGGGCCCGGCATCCGGGACCTCGCACGGCTCGGCCGGCCAGGGCACGGGCTCGCGACGCACCGACGAGCCGCACCACTTGGCGTAGCCGACGATGACCAACCCCGAGCGGGACCCCGACGAGCTGGCCCTCACCGCCGGAGACACCTCCTGCGGTGTCGAGGTGCTGGCCCCGCGGGAGGTCCCGCTCGGCGGGCCGCGGGCGATGACCGTACGTCGGACGCTGCCGCAGCGCGGCCGCTCGCTGATCGGCGCGTGGTGCTTCGTGGACCACTACGGTCCCGACCTGGTGTCCGACACCGGCGGGATGAAGGTCGCGCCGCACCCGCACACGGGCCTCCAGACGGTGAGCTGGCTGTTCACCGGGGAGATCGAGCACCGCGACTCCGCCGGCCACCACGCCCTGGTGCGTCCGGGCGAGGTCAACCTGATGACGGCCGGTCACGGCATCAGCCACTCGGAGGTCTCCACACCAGGCACGACGCAGCTGCACGGCGCCCAGCTGTGGGTGGCGCTGCCCGGGGAGTCCCGCGACGTGGAGCCGGCCTTCGAGCACCACGTCCCCGACCCGGTCGCCGGCGACGGGTGGGAGGCTCGGGTCTTCCTCGGCACCCTCGTCGGCGTCACCTCCCCGGTGTCGACGCACACCCCGCTCCTCGGGGCCGAGCTGGTCCTCGCCGCGGGGACCACACTGGTCCTCGACGTGGCCTCCGACTTCGAGCACGGGCTGCTGCTGGACCGCGGCGTCGCCACGGTGGACGGGCAGGAGGGCAAGCCCGGCGAGCTCGTCTACGCCGCCCCAGGCCGCGACACCCTCACCGTCGAGGCGCACGAGGAGGTGCGCGCGCTGCTGCTGGGCGGACCGCCGTTCGGCGAGTCGATCGTCATGTGGTGGAACTTCGTGGGCCGCATCCACGAGGAGGTCGTCGCCTTCCGCGAGGAGTGGCAGGCCCAGGTCGACGGCGTCACCGACGGTCAGGACGTCCGACCGGGTCGCTACGGCGTCGTGGTCGGCGACCACCTCGCCCCGATCCCGGCCCCGGCGCTGCCCAACGCGAGGCTGCGCGAGCGGCGTTGAGCCCTCAGGCGTAGGGGAGCAGGGCCGCGATGTCGTCCGTGGGCGTCTTGAGCGGCACGCCGGCGCCGATCGCGTGCAGGGTCCAACCCTCGCCGCTGCGCACGAGGCGAGCCATCACCAGCCCGGTCTCCCGCACCCCGAGGGTGAGGGTGAAGCGGGCCAGCTCGGTGCCCGCGTCGTCGACAAGACGGCAGTAGGCGTTCCGGATGAACTCGAGGGTGTGGCCCTGGTAGCTGCTGACCACGAAGACGATCGAGTCGACCTTGCCGTAGACCTTGGAGAGGTCGACGGTGATCACCTCGTCGTCACCCTCGCCCCGCCCGGTCGTGTTGTCGCCCAGGTGCACCACCGAGCCGTCGCGCGTGGCGAGGTGGTTGAAGAACGCCAGGTCGAACAGCGCACCCCCCGCGAACTGGACCGCGGACGCGTCCAGGTCGACCGGGGCCGCCCCCGATCCCGCGAAGCCGCCCGTGTGCACGTGCTCCCAGCCGACGCCCATCTGCAGTCGGACCAGGGGCGCTCCCTGCTCGGTGGCCAGCGCCATCTCCTGGCCCTCGGTCAGCTCGATCACGTCGTGTCCTCCCCATCCTCGGCGGTAGTCACCGCGATGCCGACGAAACTACTCTCGACACATGAGCGACGATCAGTTCGACCAGGACTTCAGCGGACTCCGGGCGGTGTACCTCAACGGCACCCTCAAGCCGAGCCCGTCCCCGAGCCACACCGACGGCCTCATCGAGGTGAGCGCCGCCATCATGCGCAAGCACGGGGTGCACGTCGACGTGGTCCGTGCCGTCGACCACGACATCGCCCCGGGCGTCTACCCCGACATGACGCAGCACGGCGCCGCGACGGACGACTGGCCCCGGCTGTGGGAGATCGTGAGGGCGGCCGACATCATCGTGCTGGCCGGCCCCATCTGGCTCGGCGACAACTCCAGTGTCACCAAGCGTGTCGTGGAGCGGCTGTACGCGATGTCCGGGGAGCTCAACGACCGGGGCCAGTACGGCTACTACGGCAAGGTCGGCGGCTGCCTCATCACCGGCAACGAGGACGGCATCAAGCACTGCGCGAGCAACCTCCTCTACAGCCTGCAGCACCTCGGGTGCACGATCCCGCCCAACGCGGACGCGGGCTGGATCGGCGAGGCCGGGCCGGGCCCGTCGTACCTCGACGAGGGCAGCGGCGGCCCCGAGAACGACTTCACCAACCGCAACACCACGTTCATGACGTGGAACCTCATGCACGCCGCGCGGCTCCTCGGTGGCGGGTTCCCGGCGGGAGGCAACAGCCGCAAGGCCTGGGACGCCGGGTCGCGGTTCGACTTCGAGAATCCCGAGTACCGAGCCTGAGGTCCGCTGGCACCTGAGTCAGCGGCTGACTCAGGTCGCATCGCGCGCGGGGAGGTGGTCCCGTGCGCTCCGCTGGGAGCTGAGTCACGGGCCGACTCAGGTCGCGCCGCGCGCGCGTGTCGGTGCCGTGCGCGAGGATGACGCCATGGGCGCACCCGTGATCGGCGACGACGGACTGGCGCGCTGCCCCTGGGCGGCGGGCGACCCGGTCAACCGGGCCTACCACGACACCGAGTGGGGCCTGCGGGTCGTGGGCGAGGCGGCGCACCTGGAGCGGCTCACCCTCGAGGCGTTCCAGTCCGGTCTGTCGTGGCTCACCATCCTCAACAAGCGGGAGGCGTTCCGCGAGGTCTTCGCCGGCTTCGACGCCGACGTCGTCGCGGCCTACGACGCCTCGGACGTGGAGCGACTGATGGCCGAGCCGCGGATCGTGCGCAACCGACGCAAGGTCGAGGCCGCGATCACCAACGCGAGGGCGACGGTGGCCCTGCGTGAGCAGGGCGGGCTGGAGGCCTTCATCGCCTCGTTCCGTCCGGCCACGACCCCGGCGCCCGTCGACACGGGCGAGATGGCGACCACCTCGCCCGAGTCCCTGTCGCTGTCCAAGGCGCTCAAGAAGGCCGGGTTCGCCCATGTCGGGCCGACCACGATGTATGCCCTGATGGAGGCGATCGGCCTGGTCGACGACCACCTGGTCGGCTGCCACCGCAGAAGCGCCAGCGGCGTCTGGGCCTGAGCCGTCCCCAGCGGGAGCGCTCAGCCCAGCGCGGCGGCCGCGGCCGCGAGCGCGCTGACCCGGTCCCAGTCACCGGCCGCGAGCACGTCGGCCGGGGTGAGCCACGAGCCGCCGACGCAGCCGACGTTGGGGAGCGCGAGGTACGACGGCGCCGTGGCCGCCGTGATGCCGCCGGTGGGGCAGAAGCGCGCCGCCGGCAGCGGGGAGGAGATCGCCTTCAGGTAGGCCGCGCCCCCCGACGCCTCGGCGGGGAAGAACTTCATCTCGGTGAAGCCCGCCTCCAGCACGGCGAGGGCCTCCGAGACCGTGGCCGTGCCGGGCAGGAACGGCAGTCCGGAGTCGGCCATCGCCGTGAGCAGGGCGGGGGTCGAGCCGGGGGAGACGAGGAACTGCGCGCCCGCGTCGGCGGTCTGCCTGGCCTGGCCAGGCGTCACGATCGTGCCGGCCCCGACGAGGATCTCGGGCACCTCGGCGGCGATCGCCGCGATGGCGTCGAGCGCGACCGGCGTACGCAGCGTCAGCTCGATCACCGGCAGCCCGCCCTCGACGAGGGCCCGGGCGACCGGGACCGCATGGTCCAGGTCCTCGATGACGACGACCGGGACGACCGGGACCAGGGACAGCAGGGACTCAGACGTGCTGGACAAGGGGGGCCTCCTCGGTGGGGGCGGGCAGAGGGCGGATGACGCTGGCGCCGGTCTCGGCGGTGCCGACGATGGCCCGGAAGCCGGAGAACAGCTCCCGTCCGGTGCCGGCCCACTCGACGTCGTGCGGTGCGCGACCGGTGGCCTCGCGGCGGTCGAAGTCGGCGTCCGTGACGTCGACCTCGAGCAGCCCGGTCTCCGCGTCGACGGTGACCAGGTCGCCGTCGCGCACCCGGGCCAGCGGCCCGCCGAGGGCGGCCTCCGGGGTCACGTGGATGGCGGCGGGCACCTTGCCGGACGCGCCGGACATCCGGCCGTCGGTGACGATGGCGACGTGCTGCCCCCGGTCCTGCAGGACGCCGAGGGCGGGCATCAGCTTGTGCAGCTCGGGCATGCCGTTGGCCGCCGGTCCCTGGTAGCGCACCACGGCGACCAGGTCGCGGCCGTCGAGGCGTCCCTCGGCGAAGGCGGCGAGGAAGTCGGCCTGGTCGTCGAAGACCAGCGCCGGGGCGGTGACGACCCGGTGCTCGGGCTTGACCGCAGAGGTCTTGATGACCGCGCGGCCCAGGCGCCCCGAGAGCATCCGCAGGCCACCGTCGGGCGCGAAGGGGTCGTCGGCCGGACGCAGGACGGAGGTGTCGAGCGAGGACTTCGGGCCCTCCTCCCACACCACCGTGTCACCGTCGAGCCGGGCCTCGCGGGTGTGTCGCCACAGACCGCGACCCGACACGGTGAGCACGTCGTCGTGGAGGTAGCCGTGCTTGAGCAGGGTGTGGATGAGGAACGGCGTACCGCCGGCTGCCACGAAGTGGTTGATGTCCGCGGTGCCGTTCGGGTAGATCCGCGTCAACAGCGGCACGGCGGCCGACAGGTCCGAGAGGTCGTCCCACGTGAGCGTGATGCCGGCGGCCGCCGCCATCGCGACGAGGTGCATCGTGTGGTTCGTCGAGCCGCCGGTGGCGAGCAGGGCCACGCAGGCGTTGACGATCGCCTTCTCGTCGACGAGGTGCCCGACGGGGGTGGGCTCGCCGCCGGCGGCCGTGATCGCCACGGCGCGCTCGCCGGCCGCGCGGTCCAGCGCCGCCCGCAGCGGGGTACCGGGGTTGACGAAGGTCGCGTCGGGCAGGTGCAGGCCCATCACCTCCATCAGCATCTGGTTGCTGTTGGCGGTGCCGTAGAACGTGCACGTGCCCTTCGAGTGGTAGGACTGCGACTCGGCCTCGAGCAGCTCCTCGCGCCCGACCTTGCCCTCGGCGTACAGCTGGCGCACGCGCGCCTTCTCGCCGTTGGGCAGCCCCGACGTCATCGGCCCGGCCGGCACGAAGACCGTGGGCAGGTGGCCGAAGGACAGCGCCCCGATGAGCAGCCCGGGGACGATCTTGTCGCAGACGCCGAGCAGCATCGTCGCGTCGAACATGTCGTGCGAGAGCGCGACGGCGGTCGACATCGCGATCAGGTCGCGGCTGAAGAGCGAGAGCTCCATGCCGGCGCGGCCCTGGGTGATGCCGTCGCACATGGCGGGGACGCCACCGGCGAACTGGGCCAGGCCACCGGCACGGATGATGGACTTCTTGAGCACCTCCGGGACGTCGCGGAAGGGCTGGTGGGCCGAGAGCATGTCGTTGTACGACGACACGATGGCCACGTTGGGCTTGCGGCCCGAGCGGAGACCGGACTTCACCGGCTCGTCGGAGGCGGCGAAGCCGTGCGCGAGGTTGGCGCAGGCCAGCTTGCCGCGGGCCGGGCCCTTGTCGGCGGCGGCATCGATGCGGGCGAGGTAGGCGGTGCGGGTCGCGGCGCTGCGCTGCGCGATGCGCGCGGTCACCTCCGCGACGACGGGGTGGATGCTCTGGGTGGTCATTCGGTCTCCTGCCAGGATCGGCCGTCACGCGTGAGGAGCGTGTCGGCGGCGACGGGTCCGTGCGTGCCGGCGGGGTAGCGCCGCGGGCGGTGGGTGGGCTGTGACCAGCGGTCGAGGATCGGGGCCACCCAGGCCCAGGCCGCCTCGACCTCGTCGCGGCGCATGAACAAGGTGGTGTTGCCGCGGACGACGTCCATGAGCAGCCGCTCGTAGGCGTCGGGGGAGCGACCGCCGAAGGCGGCCGCATAGCTCAGGTCGAGCGAGACCGGGCGCAGCCGGATGCCGCCGGGGCCGGGCTCCTTGGCGGTCATGTGCAACCGCATGCCCTCGTCGGGCTGGACCCGGATGTGCAGCCGGTTGGGCTCGGTGGGCCCCTCGCTGTGGGGGAACATCGGGTGCGGCGGCTCCTTGAAGACCACCACGATCTCCGAGACCCGGTCCGCCATCCGCTTGCCGGTGCGCAGGTAGAACGGCACACCCGCCCAGCGCCAGTTCTGCACCTCGGTGCGCAGCGCGACGAAGGTCTCGGTGCTGCTGTCCTGGCCGACCTCGTCGGCGTACGACGGGGCCAGGACCCCACCGCTGAGGCCGGCGGCGTACTGGCCGGCGACCACGTCGCGGTCGACCAGCTCGGGGGTCAGCGGGCGCAGGGCCTGGAGGACCTTGAGCTTCTCGTCGCGGACCGTCTCGCGGTCGACGTACGTCGGGGGCTCCATGGCGACGAGGCAGACCAGCTGGAGCAGGTGGTTCTGCACCATGTCGCGCAGCGCGCCCGAGCGGTCGTAGTAGGAGCCGCGCTCGCCCACGCCGAGCGACTCCGAGACGGTGATCTGGACGTGGTCGACCCAGTGGCTGTTCCACAGCGGCTCGAGGAACGTGTTGGCGAAGCGGGTGACGAGGAGGTTCTGGACGCTCTCCTTGCCGAGGTAGTGGTCGATGCGGAAGATGTGCGACTCGTCGAAGACCCGGCCCACGGCCTCGTTGATCGTCTGGGCGGTGGCGAGGTCGGTGCCGATGGGCTTCTCGAGCACGACCCGGGAGCGGTCGGTGGCCAGGCCGACCTGGTCCAGGTGCTCGCAGATCGCCCCGAAGAGCGCGGGGGCGACGGCGAGGTAGAAGACGCGGATGACGTCCTCGTTCGCGGCGCCGTCCTTGAGCCGGTCGTGCAGGCGGTGCCAGTCGCCGACGTCCTCGACGTCGAGGGTGACGTGGTGCAGGCGGTGGAGGAGCCGTCGTACGACGTCTGGGTCGAGCTCGTCGCCGGTGACGTGCTCGGTCAGGGCCCCCTCGACCATGGCGCGGTAGCCGTCGTCGTCGACCTCGGCCCGGGAGACGCCGATGATCCGGAAGCCGTCGGGCAGCTGGCCGTCGCGGTCGCGGAGGTAGAGGGCGGGCAGGAGCTTGCGCAGGGCGAGGTCACCGGTGCCGCCGAAGACGGTGAAGTCGCAGGGCTCCACGGGGGTGGCAGCCGTTGTTCCGTTCATGGAAGACCACGGTACGGAGCATTAGGGCCCTCGGCAACCGAAGTTCGGCTTTTATCGGACGTAAGAAGGAGAATGCTTGAATGCCGAGCACCATGACCGTGCCCCTGAACCTGCCCGCGCCCGGCGCGACCGCCGGGGACCTGCTCGAGCTGATCCGCACCGGACGGGCGACGACCCGCGGTGAGCTGGGGCGCGTCACCGGGCTGTCGCGGACCGCGGTCAGCACCAGGCTGGCCTCGCTGGCCGCCGCAGGGCTGGTGCTGGAGGGTGAGGAGGAGTCCGCGACGGGCGGTCGTCCCGCCTCGACGCTGGTCCTCGACCGCGACGCGGGCCTGGTGCTCGCGGTGGCGATCGGTCGCAGCCGCTCCCAGATGTCCGTGTGCTCCCTGGACGGCACCGAGCTGGCCGCGGTGAGCCACGACCAGGAGGTCGGCCTGGGGCCCGACGTGCTCATGCCCGTCGTGGCCGGCCACCTCGCGGGGATGCTCACCGACCTGGGTCGCTCGGGCGACGAGGTCCGCGGCGTCGGCCTGTCGCTGGCCGGGACGGTCGATCGTGACCGCGGCGTCAGCGTGGACTCGCCGGCGCTGTCCGGGTGGGACGGGGTCCCGTTGGCGGCGTACCTCCGCGAGGTGACCGCGGCGCCGCTCGTGGTCGACAACGACTGCAACGTGATGGCGGCCTCGGAGCGCGGCGGCCACCTGCTCGACCACGACGACGTCCTGGTCCTCAAGGCCTCCACCGGCCTCGGGCTCGGCATCGTCGCCGGCGGTCACCTGCTGCGCGGACACAGCGGCGCGGCCGGCGAGCTGGGCCACGTGAAGGTCCCCGCCGCCGCCGGCCTGCTGTGCCGCTGCGGCGACACCGGCTGCCTCGAGGCGGTCGCCGGGGGCTGGGCGCTCGTCGAGCGGCTCCGCGAGAGCGGCCGCGAGGTCCACCACGTCCGCGACCTGGTGGCCCAGGCGGTGCTCGGTCACGGCGAGGCGCGCGCGATCGTGCGCGAGTCCGGACGTCGGGTGGGTGAGGCGCTGGCGGCCACCGTCACCGTGCTCAACCCCCGCGCCGTCGTGGTCGGCGGCGACATGGCCGGCGCCTTCGACACCTTCGCCGCCGGCCTGCGCGACACGCTCTTCCCCGGCACCACGGCGCTGGCGGGACGCGACCTCCAGGTGCTCCCCGCGACGTACGGCGAGCGGGCCGGGCTCGTGGGCTGCGTCCGGCTGGCCCTCGACTCGGTGCTCTCCCCGCGCGCGGTGGACGCGCTGCTCGCCCGGGCTCGCTGAACGCCCTTCCCCGGGTGGGCGGGCGTGGCCTAGGTTGCCCGCCATGGCTCGCGTGCACGCCTTCGGCGACGACCCCCTGCAGGACCTCGACGCGGTCGGCCTCGTCGAGGCCTACCGCGACGGGCTCTCGGTGGCCGACGTGGTGGAGGCGGCCATCGCCCGGGCCGAGGCGGTCGACGACCAGCTCGGGGCGCTGGCCCACGAGGCCTTCGACGAGGCGCGGTCCGCGGCCCGCGTCCCGGCTCCCGGCTACTTCTCGGGGGTGCCGACCTTCGTCAAGGACAACGTCGACGTCGCCGGCATGCCCACCCAGAACGGCACCGACGCCTACGTCGCCCGCCCGGCCCGCGAGGACGGCGACTTCGCCCGGATGTACCGCGACATCGGGCTGCTTCCCCTCGGCAAGACGAGGCTCAGCGAGTTCGGCTTCAGCGGCGCCGTCGACCACCCGCGCCTCGGCCCGGTGCGCACGCCCTGGAACCCCGAGCACTACGCCGGGGCGTCGTCGGCCGGGTCCGCGGCGTTCGTCGCGACCGGCGTGGTCCCGATCGCCCACGCCAACGACGGGGGTGGCTCGATCCGGATCCCGGCGTCGGTCAACGGGCTGGTCGGCCTCAAGCCCACGCGCGGCCGGCTGGCCCAGGACCGGGCGATGCGGCAGATGCCGGTGCGGATCGTCTCCGACGGCGTGCTGACCCGCTCGGTGCGCGACACGGCGGCGTTCTACCGCGAGGCCGAGAAGGTCTACCGCGACCCGCGACTGGCCCCGGTGGGCGACATCACCAGGCCGGGCCGCAGCCGGCTCAGGGTGGCGGTCGTGACCCGCGGGATCGGTCACGACGCCAGCCCGGAGGTCGCCGCGCTCACGCTGGGGACGGCCGCACTGCTGGAGTCACTGGGCCACCGGGTCGAGGAGATCGACCCGCCGGTGCCGAGCTCGTTCGCCGACCACTTCGTCCTCTACTGGTCGATGCTGGCCATGGGCATCGTCCGCACCGGCCGACGCACGTTCGGCCCGACGTGGGACCCCGCACGGCTCGACAACCTCACTCTCGGGCTCGACCGGCACTGCCGCCGCCACCTGCACCGGCTGCCCATGGCCATCGCCGCGGTGGGCGCCAGCCGGCACCGCGCGGCGCGGCACCACGCGACGTACGACGTGACGCTGACGCCCACGCTGGCCACCTCCACGCCCCGGGTCGGCCACCTCGACCCGACCGCCGACTACGACCAGGTGATGGACCGGCTGAGGGAGTGGGTGGCCTTCACCCCGCTGCAGAACGCCACCGGTGAGCCGGCGATCTCGCTGCCCCTGGCGACCACCGCAGAAGGTCTCCCGCAGGGCATGATGCTGGGCGCCGGAGCCGGTCGCGAGGCCCGTCTCCTGGAGCTGGCGCTCGAGCTCGAGGAAGCCGCTCCGTGGCCCCGGATCCAGGCCGGATGAGCGGGTCGTGACCACGTATCGAGGGCGATTTCTCGTATGCCCTCAGCCGTGTGTATTCTCTTCCGCTGTTGCCCCTTTAGCTCAGTCGGCAGAGCGTCTCCATGGTAAGGAGAAGGTCTACGGTTCGATTCCGTAAAGGGGCTCTGGTTGGAGCACCGTCGTAGACTTCGGCGGTCGCCCCTCCCGGCGGCGGGGTAGCTCAGGTGGTTAGAGCACACGGCTCATAATCGTGGTGTCGCGGGTTCGAGTCCCGCCCCCGCTACCACCAAGACCAGCAGCATCCAGGCGCAGCCCGCATCACGCACACCGACGAAGGACTTCCCGTGGCCAGCAAGAGCTCTGACGTTCGCCCCAAGATCACGCTCGCGTGCGTCGATTGCAAGGAGCGGAACTACATCACCAAGAAGAACCGCCGCAACGACCCGGACCGCATCGAGCTGAAGAAGTTCTGCCCGCGTTGCCGCACGCACACCGCGCACCGCGAGACCCGCTGAGCGGTTCCCCCTCTTCACCACCGACCCGTCGAGATCCTCGACGGGTCGGTGTCATTTCGCCGGTGTCACTTAGGGTCGGGGCATGCCTGTCGACCAGTCCCTCGTGGGGCGTGAGTTCCCACCGACCGCCCCGCTCGAGGTGACCGAGGAGCGCGTCGCCGCCTTCGCCCGGTCCCTCGGCGCCACTGCCGGCCCCGCAGTGCCACCTGCGGTGCCCCCGACGTACCCGATCGTGCTGGCCTTCGACGCCATGCAGGCCTTCCTGGACGCCGAGCGGATCGACCTGTTCCGCATCGTGCACGGCGAGCAGCGCTTCGCCTACGAGCGGCCGGTCCGCATCGGTGACGTGCTGACCGCGACGCTGAGCGTCGTCAGCCTCCGCCAGATCGGCGGCGCCGACATCATCGGCACCAGCAGCGCCATCACCGACGCCGACGGCGCCCTCGTGTGCACCGGTCGGGCCACGCTGGTCCACTCCGGCGCCGACGAGTCCGACGACCAGTCGCACGAGCAGGAGACGGCATGAACCCCGGCGACACCCTCCCCGCACGCACCTTCGCGATCACCCGTGCCGACCTCGTCGCCTACGCCGAGGCGGCCGGTGACCCCAACCCGATCCACCAGGACGAGGAGGTCGCCCGCAGCGTCGGGCTGCCCGGCGTCATCGCCCACGGGATGCTCACCCTCGGGCTGGTCGGCCGCGCGGTCGAGGAGTGGACCGACGGGGCCGAGGTCGTCGAGCTCGGCTGCAAGTTCACCCAGCCCGTCGTGGTGCCCGCGGAGGGTGCCGCCGAGGTCGTGGTCGCCGGCACCGTCAAGACGGTCGCCGACGGCCTGGTGACGCTGGCCCTCGAGGTCACCTCCGGGGGCACCAAGGTGCTGGGCATGCCCAAGGCCGTCGTCCGTGGCTGAGGCCCCCGTCCTGCTCCGTGACCACACCACCCTGCGCCTGGGCGGGCCCGCGCGCGAGTGGGTGCGGGCGGCGAGCGAGGAGGAGGTCGTCGCGGCCGTCACCGAGGCCGACGACGCCGGCACGCCGGTGCTCGTCCTCGGCGGGGGCTCCAACGTCGTCGTCGCCGACGCCGGCTTCGACGGCCGGGTGGTCGAGGTCGCGACCCGCGGCATCAGCCCCGACGTCGAGGACGACGACCAGGGTGCGACGTGCGGCGGCGTCGTGGTCCGCGTCGCCGCCGGCGAGGGGTGGGACGACCTGGTGGCCACCGCGGTCGAGCGGGGCTGGGTCGGTGTCGAGGCGCTGTCCGGCATCCCCGGCAGCGTGGGTGCGACCCCGATCCAGAACGTCGGCGCCTACGGCCAGGAGGTGAGCCAGACCGTCGCCTCGGTGCGTGTCTGGGACCGGACACTGCGCGGCGTGCGCACCTTCGCGGCCGCCGACTGCGACTTCGGCTACCGCCACTCCCGCTTCAAGGCCGACCCCGGCCGGCACGTGGTGCTGTCGGTCGACCTCCAGCTCCGGACCGGCTCGCTGGGCGCCCCCGTGACGTACGCCGAGCTGGCCCGCACCCTGGGCGTCGACCTGAACGGTAGGGCGCCGCTGTCGGCCGTGCGTCAGGCCGTGCTGGGTCTGCGGGCCGGCAAGGGGATGGTCCTCGACGACGCGGACCACGACACGTGGAGCGCGGGCTCGTTCTTCACCAACCCGTTCCTCACCGCCGAGCAGGCGGCGTCCCTGCCCGACGACGCCCCCCGCTGGGCGCAGCCCGACGGCCGCACCAAGTCCAGCGCGGCCTGGCTCATCGAGCGCGCCGGGTTCGGCAAGGGCTACGGGCTGGACCTCCGCGGCGGGCGCGCCAGCCTCTCCACCAAGCACACCCTGGCCCTCACCAACCGCGGGGGTGCGAGCACCGACGACCTGCTGGCCCTGGCCCGCGAGGTCCGCGACGGCGTCGAGGCGGCGTACGGCGTGCGGCTCGTCAACGAGCCGGTGCTCGTCGGCTGCGACGGCCTCTAGAGGTTCGCGCCCCCGGGCGTCGACGTGTCCACCTGGGTGATCTCCGGGGACGCGGCGAACAGCAGCGCGACCAGGCCCACGATCGCCAGGATCCCGAGCACCAGGAGCACGGTGCCGATGATGCCCATGATCCGGCCGGCCTGGGCCTGCTCGCGGCCGCTCCAGCGGCCCGGCTGGGCGTCGATCTCCTTGACGACCCGGCTTCCGGTCCGCCACGCGAAGGGCGCCATCACGATCGGGACCAGGCACACGAAGAGCCCGATGAGCGACACCAGGCCCAGCACCATCGCGGTGGTGGCCGAGGGGTGCGGAGGGGCCATCGGGCCCGGCTGCGCGTAACCGCCGTACGGGCCCGGCTGTCCGTAGGCGCCCTGCTGGGCGTACGGGTCCTGGCCGTAGGGCTGCGTGTACGGGTCCTGCCCGTAGGGCGGCTGGGCGGTGTACGGCTGGGTGGGCGGGGCCGGCTGGCCGCCATAGGTGGTGTGCGTCGGCGGCGTGCCGTACGACGAGGTGTCCGCGGACCCGTAGGGGTTGGTCGCGGGCTCGGACCCCTGCCCGGGGTACTGCGGCGTCTGCGACCCGTCCGGGTTCGTGTGCAGGTCGTCCTCGGGACGGTGCTCCGGATCCGGCTGCTGGCCGGGCTGGTCCTGGTTGCTCACGAGGACATCCTCCCAGCCGGGACGGGTTCCCGCAGGTGGTCCGCACCGGCGAGCCACGCGTCCACCTCGGCCAGGGCGCTGCGGCGTACGTCGTCGGGGGCGCGGGAGGCCTCGAACGACGAGCGGGCCAACGAGGCCAGGTCGGCGTCGGTGAGCTCGTGGGCGGCCCGCATGGTGGCGTACTGCCCGGACAGCCGGGAGCCGAAGAGCAGCGGGTCGTCGGCGCCGAGCGCGACGGTGGCCCCGGCGGCCATCAGCTGGGGGAGCGGCACGGAGGTGAGGTCGGAGTAGACGCCGAGCGCGACGTTGGAGACCGGACAGACCTCGAGCGCCACCCCGGCCTCGACGATCTCCTCGAGCAGGGCGGGGTCCTCCGCGGCGCGCACGCCGTGGCCGAGCCGGTCGGCGTGCAGCTCGTCGAGGCACAGCCGGATGTGGTCGGGGCCGCGCAGCTCGCCCCCGTGCGGGGCCAGCAGCAGCCCGGCCCGCTCGGCGATCGCGAAGGCCGGTGCGAAGTCGGCAGTGGTGCCGCGGCGCTCGTCGTTGGAGAGACCGAACCCCACCACGCCCCGACCGGCGTACTGCGCGGCCAGGCGGGCCAGGGTGCGGGCGTCGAGGGGATGCCGTGTCCGGTTGGCGGCGACCACCACGGCCATCGGCAGGCCGGTGCGCGCTGTTGCGTCGCGCACGCAGTCGAGCACGAGGTCGGTGAAGGCGGTGATGCCGCCGAAGCGGGCGGCGTACCCGCTCGGGTCGACCTGGATCTCCAGCCAGCGGCCACCGTCGGCGACGTCGTCCTCGGCGGCCTCGCGGACCAGTCGCCGGACGTCGTCGGGCGTGCGCAGCACCGACCGCGCCACGTCGTAGAGCCTCTGGAAGCGGAACCAGCCCTTCTCGTCGGCCGCCGAGAGCTCGGGCGGCCAGTCCTCGACCAGGGAGTCCGGCAGCGCGATCCCGTCCCGCTCGGCGAGCTCGAGGAGCGTCTCGTGCCGCATCGAGCCGGTGAAGTGGAGGTGCAGGTGTGCCTTGGGCAGCGCCCGCACGTCGCGGCGTGCGTCTGCCGCGTTGTCGCCGTCGTCCCCGCCGTGACCCATGCCGGCGATCGTAGGGGGAGCGACGTCGGTTCGACGCGGCTGGGCCGGGCCCGTATGATTCCCGTTTGGTGGATTCCCCGCATGCTTCGCCATGCCCGTCACCGGGTGCGGCAGTCGCGGGGAGGTCCGTCGGAGGGCACTAGCTCAACTGGCAGAGCATCGGTCTCCAAAACCGAAGGTTGGGGGTTCAAGTCCCTCGTGCCCTGCGAAACAACACTGCAAGGACAACGGATCAACGAGTGAGAGGTGGCTGGCGTGTCGGACTCCCCGGCTGTGCACGAGCCGCGTGAGGAATCGCGCGGTCACGATCGCAAGCGCACGAGTCCGGCCACCTTCTACCGCCAGGTGGTCGCCGAGCTCCGCAAGGTCGTGTGGCCGACGCAGGAGCAGCTGACCACCTACTTCCTCGTGGTGATGGTGTTCGTGATCGTGATGATGGCCTTCGTGTCGGTGCTGGACCTGGCCTTCGGCAAGCTCATCTTCGCGATGTTCACGGGCAACTCCGACCAGTGACCCGGCGCCGGCCCGTCCGGCGCACAGTCCTCATCCACCCCGGCCCACCATCCGGCCGGGACCCCAGTACACCGACGTGACGGAGCAAGCCGTGTCCGACCAGAACGACTCCCCGGACCAGTACGACGCCGAGGCGTCCACCGACGAGACCTCCGAGGTCGCGTCGCAGGACGCCACCTCCGTCGACGACCTGGTGACCGACGAGTCGGTGCCGTCCGGCGTCCAGACCGTCGACGTGTCGCTCACCACCGAGGCGCTCACCGACGCCGAGGAGCCCGCCCCGAGCGACGAGGACGCCTCCGCCGACGAGTCCGCCGACGCCCCTGACGACGAGGCCGTCGACGAGAACGACCCCCTCGAGAACTTCCGCCGCGAGCTGTGGGCCAAGCCCGGCGACTGGTTCGTCGTGCACACCTACTCCGGCATGGAGAAGCGGGTCAAGCAGAACCTCGAGAACCGCATCATCTCCCTCAACATGGAGGACTACATCCACGAGATCGTGGTCCCCACCGAAGAGGTCGCCGAGATCAAGAACGGCCAGCGCAAGATGGTCACCCGCACCGTCCTGCCCGGCTACGTCCTGGTCCGCATGGACCTCACCGACGAGTCGTGGTCGGCCGTGCGCCACACGCCGTCGGTCACCGGCTTCGTCGGTCACAGCCACCAGCCCGTGCCGCTGAGCATGACCGAGGTCGAGGACATGCTCGCTCCCGCCGTGGTCGCCGTCGCCGAGGCCGAGGCCGCTGCCGCTGCCGGTGACAGGCCCGCCGCGGCCGCCGCGGCGAAGAAGCCCGTCGAGGTCGCCGACTTCGACGTGTCCGACTCGGTCATGGTGGTCGACGGTCCGTTCGCCACGCTGCACGCGACGATCACCGAGATCAACGCCGAGTCCCAGAGGGTCAAGGCCCTCGTCGAGATCTTCGGCCGGGAGACCCCGGTCGAGCTGAGCTTCAGCCAGATCCAGAAGGTCTGACGCTCCACCCGCAACACCCGTGGCAGGGGGCACCCGCCCTCGTCAGGACCACAGAGAACAGGAAGAGAACATGCCTCCCAAGAAGAAGATCGCTGCGCTGGTCAAGGTGCAGCTCCAGGCCGGTGCCGCGACGCCGGCCCCGCCGGTCGGTACCGCGCTGGGCCCGCACGGCGTCAACATCATGGAGTTCTGCAAGGCCTACAACGCGCAGACCGAGTCGATGCGCGGCAACGTGATCCCCGTCGAGATCACGATCTACGAGGACCGCTCGTTCGAGTTCATCACCAAGACTCCTCCGGCCGCCGAGCTCATCAAGAAGGCCGCCGGCCTGTCGAAGGGCTCCGGCGTCCCGCACAAGGAGAAGGTCGGCAAGCTGAGCAAGGACCAGGTCCGCGAGATCGCGACGACCAAGCTCCCCGACCTCAACGCCAACGACATCGACGCCGCGATGAAGATCGTCGAGGGCACCGCCCGCTCCATGGGCGTCACCACCGACTGATCACCCCCGAGACGCCGTCCCGCGGCGCCGACGGACATCCCGGCTCCTGAGCCGACACCCCGTGGCAGGACCGCGCTGGTCCACTGACCACAACTGACGAAAAGAGACAGACATGCAGCGCAGCAAGACCTACCGCGCAGCGGCGGAGCAGTTCGACAAGGACGAGCTCCACGCCCCGCTGACCGCCATCAAGCTGGCCAAGGCCGGCTCGAAGAAGAAGTTCGACGAGACCCTCGACGTCGTCATGCGTCTCGGCGTCGACCCGCGCAAGGCCGACCAGATGGTGCGCGGCACCGTCAACCTGCCCCACGGGACCGGCAAGACCGCCCGCGTCCTGGTGTTCGCGAACGCCGACAAGGCCGAGGCCGCCCGTGAGGCCGGCGCCGACTTCGTCGGTGGCGACGAGCTCATCGAGAAGGTCAACGGTGGCTGGCTCGACTTCGACGCCGTCGTCGCGACGCCGGACATGATGGGCAAGGTCGGTCGCCTCGGTCGCGTCCTCGGCCCCCGCTCGCTGATGCCCAACCCGAAGACCGGCACGGTGACCCCCGACGTCGCCAAGGCCGTCACGGACATCAAGGGCGGCAAGATCGAGTTCCGCGTCGACCGTCACGCCAACCTGCACTTCATCATCGGCAAGGCGTCCTTCTCCGAGGCCCAGCTCGCGGAGAACTACGCCGCTGCCCTCGAGGAGGTGCTGCGTCTCAAGCCGGCCAGCTCCAAGGGCCGCTACATCAAGAAGGTCACGGTCTCCACGACCATGGGCCCCGGCGTCCAGGTCGACCCCAACCGCACGAAGAACGTCGCGGTCGAGGACGAGGCCCAGGCCTGATCCAGCCCGACCCGCTCCACCGACGCCCCGGCCATCCTCGTGACGGTCGGGGCGTCGTCGTCTGCCGGGACCGGGTGGGAGGATGGCGGGGTGCGTGGGTGTCGGCACGCCGGGTCTGTCACGGGGACGGCCGGGTAGACACCTCCTCGCCACCACCACGAAGGAGCCCTCATGGCCCGCCCCACCCTCGCCCGACGCCTCGGCGCCGCCACCCTGCTGACGACCCTCGCCCTGTCCACCGCCGCGTGCGGCAGCGACAGCGGCTCCGAGGCGTCCAGTGGCACCGACACGAGCGCGGCGAGCGAGGACTCGTCGAGCGAGGAGTCGCCCGAGGCGTCCGGTGACCTCGAGGAGCTCGACGCTGCCGAGTTCTACCCCGCGGTGATGGGTGCGCTCAAGGATGCCGGGACGTTCGCGTTCACGACGAGCTCCACCACCGAGGGCACCGCCGCCTCCAGCATGGAGATGCAGGGCGTCATGCGCTACGACGACGGCGGCATCGACATGCAGGCCACCGGCACGGCCCAGGACGACCAGGCCCTCGAGATGGTCATGCTCGACAAGGTCCTGTACATGTCGGGAATGGGCATGGACCTCGGCGGCAAGAAGTGGTTCAAGATCGACCTGAGCGACCCCGACAGCCTGTTCGGGATGCTCGGCAAGTCCACCGACCCCGAGACGATGTTCAAGGCGATGGAGGAGCCCAAGGAGTTCGAGCTGCTCGGCACCGAGGAGGTCGACGGCGTCGAGACCAACCACTACGAGGTCGTCATGGACACCGCCGCCTACATGAAGGCGATGGAGATGCCGGCCGAGCTGGCCACCTCCATGCCCGACGACATCGCGGTCGAGATGTGGGTGGACGCGGACAACCTGCCGCGCCAGTTCCGCCAGGAGCTCGACATCTCGACGTCGCTGGCCGGGCAGACGAGCGACAGCACCACCACCACCGAGGGCACGTACTCCGACTACGGCACCGACGTCACCATCGAGGCGCCGCCCGCCTCCGAGGTCGCCGACAAGATCCCGGGCATGTGACCGGTCACCGGGCGGCTACTCGACGAAGATGCGGTCGTCGATCAGCTGCTCGGTGACCACACGCCCGTCGGCCTCGAAGCGACCCTGGTCGAATCGCTTGCGGTACTCCAGGTCGACGTCGTCGCGGCCGAACCGGTTCTTCTCGACGCTCAGCACGGCCCACTGGCGGAAGCGCTCGGCGTTGCCGATGTCGTAGGTGAGGTGGTGCCGGGCGACGACGTCGAACTTGCTGCTGAGCACCAGGATGACGTCGGCCTCGTAGGCGAGGGCCGAGGAGCCGCGCAGGTGGTGGCTGCGCATGCGCATGCCGGTGCGCAGCGCCTGCTTGTCGGCGGCGACGACGGCCAGGACCGGGGCCGCGACGTCGATGGCCAGGTCCTTGAGTCCCTCCACGACCGTGGTGCTGCGTTCGGTCTCGTCCGCCGTCCCGCCGGGGACCAGCACCTTCTGGAGGTAGTCGACGACCACCAATGGCGTCGTGCCGGTGGCCCGGCGCACGTCGTCGATGCGCGCGCGGATCGCGGCGAGGTCGGTGCGGCTGCCGGTCGACCGGTGCACGAAGAGCATGTCGGCGTACTCACGCACGGCCGCGAGCGCCTGCGGGGCACCCGGCACGCCGGCGAGCCGCTCCTCGAGCGGCCCGGTGCCGGCGGCGTCGAACGCCTCCCGGACGGCGGTCAGGCGGACCTGGTGCGAGTCGTCCTTCTCGCCCGCCTCGAGCGCGATCAGCTTGAGGAGCAGGTCCTCGGCCTCGTGCTCGAAGGAGAAGTAGACGACCGGGCGTCCCGTGCGTGCGACGGTGCGGCAGGCCTGCACCGCGAAGGTCGTCTTGCCGAGTCCCTGCGGCCCGGCGAGGAGCACCAGTGAGCCGGCGCGCAGACCTCCGCCGATGAGGGGGTCGAGGCCCCCGAAGCCGGTGGGCCACAGGCGCGGGGGCGCGTTGCCGACGCCCCGCATCCGGTCCTCGGTGTGTGCCAGGGTCGCGCCGATGGTGCTGAGCTCGTCGTCCACGAGACCATGCAACCAACTGCGAGGCCCGGGCGTGGGCGATCGCCGATTTGTCCGACCCCGTCTCGCCCCCTAGTGTTGGTTCCTGAAACCAGAGACCGCCGGTTGTCGACGGGCATCAGCCCCGAGATCGAAGGTTCCGCACACAGCGGACGGCCAGCGCAGGTGGGAGCACGATCCGCAGCAATGCGGGTTCACGCCCCGAGCCTGTGCTCGGGGCGTTTGTCGTCGTACGGGCCCTTCACCGGTGGTCACATCGGAAGGAGACCCATGGCGCGGCCAGAAAAGACTGCCGCCGTTGCGGAGATCGTCGACTCGTTCAACGATTCCGCCGGTGCTGTGCTGACCGAGTACCGCGGGCTCACCGTGAAGCAGCTGCAGGACCTGCGGCGCTCCCTCGGCGAGAACGCCAGCTACGCCGTGGTCAAGAACACGCTTGCCAAGATTGCCGCCACCGAGGTGGGCATCGAAGGCTTCGACGACCTGCTCAAGGGCCCCACGGCCATCGCCTTCATCAATGGAGACGTGGTCGAGGCAGCCAAGGGTCTGCGTGACTTTGCCAAGGCAAACCCCGCCCTCGTCATCAAGGGCGGTGTCCTGGACGGCAAGTCCCTCGACGCTGCGGAGGTCGCCAAGCTGGCTGACCTCGAGTCGCGTGAGGTCCTGCTGGGCAAGCTTGCGGGCGGTCTGCTCGCGTCGCTGTCCCAGGCCGTCTACCTCCTCAACGCCCCGCTCGCCCAGGCTGCCCGGCTCGCCGGCGCCCTGGAGGCGAAGGCGACCGAGGACCCCTCCATCCTCGCAGGTGGTGCCGGCACGCCGGCCGCTGCCGAGGAGACCCCGGCCGCAGACGAGGCGACCCCGGTCGCCGACGAGGCGACCGAGTCCACCGACGCCTGACCGGGCCGACGTACACCACCTACAGCACCCATCGGGTGAGCGTGTCGCTCCGCGCCACGCTGCCGCCCATCCAACGGAAGGAAACGCCACCATGGCGAAGCTCACCACCGACGAGCTGCTCGACGCGTTCAAGGAAATGACCCTCATCGAGCTCTCCGAGTTCGTGAAGCAGTTCGAGGAGACCTTCGGCGTCACCGCCGCCGCTCCCGTTGCCGCTGCCGCCGCCCCCGCTGCCGGTGGCGCCGCCGCCGGTGCCGACGAGGCCGCTGCGCAGGACGAGTTCGACGTCGTCCTCGAGGCCGCCGGCGACAAGAAGATCAACGTCATCAAGGAGGTGCGCGCCCTCACGAGCCTCGGCCTGAAGGAGGCCAAGGACCTCGTCGAGGCCGCCCCCAAGGCGATCCTCGAGAAGGTCGACAAGGCTGCGGCCGACAAGGCGAAGGAGGCCCTCGAGGCCGCCGGCGCCACGGTCTCCGTCAAGTGACGCACCCGGTGCCGGCCTGATCGGCACCACTCGCGGCCCCAGGCCGCACCCCGTCCTCAGGGCGGTCACCCTCCGGGTGGCCGCCCTGAGGCGTTTCCCGACCCTGTACCCGGGTCGCGCGAGCCGCTAGAGTGGGGAACTCTGATGCGCATCACGAAATGAGTTGCTTCATGCGCAACAAGCGAACCGGCGAGACGATGACCCGCCTGCTCCGCAACGCTCGCTACGAGGTGCTGCCCACGGCCTCGACCGAGGACAAGGTGCTCGCGCACGTCCCCCGCGACGTGGCCGTCACGGTCACCGCCTCGCCCGGCAAGGGCCTCGAGGCCACCCTCGACCTCGCCGAGCGGCTGGCCGGCCACGGGTACGTCGTCGTGCCCCATCTCGCGGCCCGGATGATCACCGGGCGGAGCGAGCTCGAGGAGATCGTCGAGCGGCTCACCGGCAAGGGCGTCTCGCAGATCTTCGTGCCGGGCGGCGACGCCGAGCCCGCGGGCGACTACCTCGACGCGCTGGCGCTGCTCGAGGACCTGGCCCTGCTGGGCAGGCCGTTCGCGCACGTCGGGATCACCGGCTACCCGGAGTCGCACCCCTCCATCCACGACGACCTGACCGTGCAGTCGATGTGGGACAAGCGCCGCCACGCCACGCACATCGTCAGCAACCTGACCTTCGACGCGGCGGTCGTGCGCGACTGGCTGCACCGGCTGCGCGCGCGGGGCGTGACGATGCCGCTGCTGCTCGGCATCCCGGGTCCGGTCGAGCGCGCCAAGCTGCTCGGGATGGCCACCAAGATCGGGGTCGGGGAGTCGACCAGGTTCCTCGCCAAGAACAAGGGCATCTTCGCGCGCCTCGCGGCCCCCGGCGGCTTCACAGGTGAGACCTTCCTGGAGAAGTGTGCGCCCGCGCTCGGGGCCGACGGCGCGCTGGTCGAGGGCCTGCACGTCTTCACGTTCAACCAGATCGCGGAGACCGAGGCCTGGCGCGTCGAGCTCCTCGCGCAGCTCGACGAACGCCGCTAGCCGACGAGGACGGCCAGCGCCTGCTCGAGGCCGTGGTCGCCGGTCTCCACGACGGTGAGGGGCAGCCCGATGCTCGCCGCCGCGCGCTCGGCGAGGTCGCGGAGCTCCTCGTCGGGGTCCTGGGCAAGCCAGACCATCCGCGTGTAGTGGCCGAAGTAGGTGTCGCGCAGCTCCGGGTAGCGGTCGAGCCCGAGCTCCTGGAGCACCGTGCGGGCGAACGACCGGGCCAGGAAGTCGGTGAGCAGGTAGGTGCCGGGCTGCTCGTCGAAGAAGCGCTCGAGCCGGGAGGCGCCGGCGTACACGTCGTAGCAGTGCAGGCCCGGCAGCCGGGGCAGCGCGAGCTCGCGGCAGACGTCGTCGAGGGCGCCGTAGGTCCCGCAGTCGGCGTACCCGATGACCACCCGTGGGTACGACGCGCCGAGACGCCGGGCCAGGGTCCGGACCTCGTCGGCGATCCGCTCCGGGTGGTTGTGCAGCAGCGGGTTGAGCGGGTGCACGTCGACCGGCCAGCCGCGGCGGGCGACGACGGCGGCCGCCGGCTGGGCGAGGGCGCCGCAGGCGATCAGGGCGACGCGTCCGCTGCGCTCAGAAGGCGAGCTGCGCGACGAAGGCGTCGTTGAAGTCGGGGCGGTCGGAGAGCTCGACATACGTCACCTCCTCCAGCAGGGCCAGGGCACCGGCCCGCTCGCGGACCGACAGCAGGGCCATCTTGGCGCCCTCGCCGGCCACGTTGCCGGCGGCCACGATGCGCAGGACCGGCAGCTGGGGCACCAGCCCGATGCGGACGGCCGACGCGGGGGAGAGGTAGCTGCCGAAGGACCCGGCGAGCAGCACCTGCTGGACGTCGCGGTGCTCGAGGCCGAGCTGCTCCAGCAGGAGCGACCAGCCGGTCGAGATGGCGGCCTTGGCGAACTGGAGCTCGCGGACGTCGCGCTGGGACAGGTAGACGCACTCGACCGGCTCGGCGTCCGGTGTGGGTCGGTGCAGCAGGAAGACGCGTTCCTCCCCGATGCGCGACATCCGGTCGGCCAGGGCGGGAGCGATCTCGTGTGCCGCCTCGTCCGGGACCAGGCGCCCCGTGGAGTCGAGCAGGCCCACGCGCACCAGCTCGGCGACCGCGTCCACCAGGCCGGATCCGCACAGTCCGCGAGGCTCCACGTCGCCGATGACGCCGAGCGTCACCGCCGGGTCGTCGCCCGTGGCGTGGGGGTCGACCTTGATCACCTCGATGGCGCCGTCCGCGGCCCGCATGCCGCAACGGATGGCGCCGCCCTCGAACGCCGGGCCCGCCGGGGCGGCGGTGGACAGGATCGTCTCGCCGTCGCTGAGGACGATCTCGCAGTTGGTGCCGACGTCGATGAAGAGTCGCGTCCGCTTGTCGCGGTCCATGCCGGTGGCGAGCATGCCCGCGACGATGTCGCCGCCGACGTAGGCGCCCAGGGCCGGGAAGAAGTAGGCCCGGGCGCGGGGGTGCAGCGACAGCCCGACCTCGGCGGCAAGGACCGAGGGCGGCTGGGCGGACGACATGACGAACGGCGCCACGCCCAGCGGCTCGGGATCGATGCCGAGGGCCAGCGCGGTCATGGTGGCGTTGCCGGCGACCGCCACCTCGTAGACCTGTGCAGGGTCGATGCCCGCCTCGCGGCAGACTCGGGCGGCCAGGTCTGCCAGTGTCGACCCGGCGGCGTGCTGGAGGCGCCCGAGGGCCTGCGGATCCATCATGGTCGCGCTGATCCGGGTGATGACGTCGCCCCCGAACGGCTGCTGGGCGTTGAGCACGGACGCCACCGCGAGCGGGGTGCCGGTGCCGACGTCCAGCAGGGTGCCGACCACGGTGGTGGTGCCGAGGTCGAAGGCGATCGCGTAGCGCGACGCCGTGGTGTCGCCGGGCTCCACGTCGATGAGGTCCTCGTCGATGATCACCGCGGTCACCTTGAAGTCCGCCGCGCGCAGCACCGTCGACAGGCGGCGCAGGACGTGGAGGTCGGCGCTCAGCTCGAGGTCGTCGATGGCGTCGGTGAGGCGGACCAGGTCGGTGCGCTGGTCGGCCAGCGTGGCCTCGGTGAGCTCGACGTACCTCTTCTGGATCGCGGGGCGCAGGATCACCTGGCGCCCGATGCCGACCGTGGCGGCCTTGGGCCGGGTCGTGAGCGGCGGGACTTCGACGGCCAGGTCCCTGGTGGCCTGCACGAGGCAGCCGAGGCGCCATCCGGCCGCGATCTGGTCGCCGCTGAACGTGCGTACGTCGTGTCGCGTGACGGGCACGTCGCCGCCCTCGACCCGCACCTTGCACTTGTGGCAGGTGCCGTGGCCGCCGCACGTCGAGTCGACGGCGATGCCGTTCCAGGACGCCGCGTCGAACACCGTCACCCCGGGGGGCACCCGGACCCCCCGCTGGGTGGGCGGCAGCGCCGCGCCGTCCTCGGCCAGCGTGTGCACCGTGAAGGCGAGGTCGACCCGGCCGGTGCCGTCGTGTGGCACGGGGTCGGTGCCGGGACGCTCGATGAGGCCCTCACGGGCCACGTCCGCGAGGGAGAAGTCGGGCTCGTCGGTCACGGAGTCCTCACCGGTCCCGGGTCACTGGGCCGCTGCGGCTTCCCTCGCCTGGCGCGCCCGGTGCGCGGCGATCCAGCTGCCGCCCCACTCGTCGTGCCCCAGCAGCAGGTCGGCGGCCCTGACGGCCTCGACGATCTGCGGCGTGCGGGTGTCCATGATCGCGGAGGTCAGGCCCGCGGTCATGGCCATCGGCAGGAACGCGGCGCCCAGGCTGTGGCGCGACGGCATGCCGAAGGAGACGTTGGAGGCGCCACAGGTCATGTTGACCCCGAACTCCTCGCGGATCCGGCGCATCGTCTCCAGCGTCGTGTTGACGACCTCCTGGTCGGCGCCGATGGGCATGGCCAGCGGGTCGATGACGATGTCGGCCGCCGCGATGCCGTACTCCGTCGTGGCGACCTCGATGATCTTGCGGGTCAGCACGATCCGCTTCTCGACCTCCATCGGGATCTCGTCGGCATCGTTGGGCAGTGCGATGACGGCCGCGTCGTACTTCTTGACCAGCGGCAGGATCTGCTCCATCCGCTCGTCCTCGGCGGTGATCGAGTTGACCAGGGCACGACCCTGGTACACCGAGAGCCCGGCCTCCAGCGCCTCCACGACCGAGGAGTCGATGCAGATGGGCTTGTCGGTGAGGGCCTGGACCATGGTGATGGCCTTGGCCAGCAGCTCGGCCTCGTCGGTCAGCGGCACGCCCATGTTGATGTCGAGCACGTCGGCGCCGCCCTCGACCTGGGCAATCACGTCGCGCTCGATCGCGGAGAGGTCGCCGGCGCGCAGCTGCTCCTGGAAGATGCGGCGCCCGGTCGGGTTGATCCGCTCGCCGATCAGGCAGAAGCGGGTGTCGTGGCCGATGACGACCTGCTGGGTGGCCGAGCGGAGGACCGTCTCGAGGCGGGGAGCGGACATCAGGCGGGCACCTTCGAGCGCTTCTCCTCGAGCAGTCTCTTGGCCCGCTTGACGGTCTGCGACGCGTCGGCGGCATAGCCGTCGGCGCCGACGGCATCGGCGTACTCCTGGGTGACCGGGGCACCACCGACCATGACGATGACGCTGTCGCGGATGCCGGCCTTCTCCAGGGCGTTCATGTTGGCCTTGAACATCGGCATCGTGGTGGTGAGGAACGCGGACATGCCGACGATGTCGGGCTGGTGCAGGTCGATGGCCTCCACGAACTTCTCCGGGGCGACCTGCACGCCGAGGTCGATCACCTCGAAGCCGGCGCCCTCGAGCATGATGTTGACGAGGTTCTTGCCGATGTCGTGGACGTCGCCCTTGACCGTGCCCATCAGGAACTTGCCGATGGTCTGCACGCCGGTCTCGGCCAGCAGCGGGCGCAGCCGCTCCATGGCACCCGCCATCGCCCGACCGGCGATGAGCATCTCGGGGACGAAGAAGTCACCCCGCTCGAAGCGCGCACCCACCTCCTCCAGGGACGGGATCAAGGCGTCGAACAGGAGCGTCTGCGGCTCCATGTCGATGCGGAGGCCCTCGTTGGTCAGCTCGAGGACACGGGGGGCGTTGCCGACCAGCGTCTCGTCGTACAGGCCTTGCAGGATCTGCTCGGGAGTCAGCAGGATCTCCTCGGGAGTCATGCGACCACCTCCTCCTGGTTGTGTGACGTGCGGTGTGCTGCGGTGGTGTTGACGGGGGTGCTGCCGCGCAGCAGGGCGGAGAGCCCGGTGGCGTGCTCCAGCAGCCGCAGGCCGAGCTCGTCGAGCCGCTCCTCCAGCCGGGGCGTGGGCCCGGAGATGCCGACGGCGGCGACGACGTCGTCGTGCACGCCGAAGACGGGGACCGCGATGCCGGTGAGGCCGATCTCCAGCTCGTCGGCCGTGAGGGCCCAGCCGCGCTCACGGGTGTCGACCCCGTCGCGACGCAGGGCCTCGCGGTCGGCGACCGTCCGGGGGGTCGGCCGCTCCAGGGTGCCCTCGGGCAACGCCAGCGCGCCCCAGGCGAGGAACACCTTGCCGAGCGCCGAGCAGTGGGCCGGCACCTCGACCTCGGTCCAGTCGCGGGTGCCGAGGAGGTACGTCGAGTCGACCTGCGCGACCTGCACGACGCGGTCGCCGCGGGTCACGCTCAGGTGGATGGTCTCGCCGGTCTCCTCGCCGATCGCCTCCATCGCGGGCCGCGCCAGCCGGACCAGCTCGTCCCACGGGTCGTGGCGCGCGGCGTAGAGCCAGAAGAGGCGGCCGGCGACGTAGGACCCGGCGGCGTCCCGCTCCAGCAGCCCCGAGCGCTCGAGCGCGGTGAGCATCCGCGAGGTCGTGGACTTGGCCAGGCCGCTCGCGTCCTGGAGGTCGGCGAACGTCAACGGCTCGTCGGCGCGCACCACCGTGGCCACGAGGTCGGCGGCGCGGTCGACGGCACGGGTGCCGCTGGCTCCGCCGTGGGCGACCGGCTCGGTCACGTGGAGCTCCTTGCGTCGGCTGGGTGCGGCAATCGGGATCGCGGTGGGGGTTCCCACGAGTTCCATGATGTGGAACCGTAGTTCCACATCATGAGGTTAGGAGCCGCCGCGCGGTCGGGTCAAGCACCTGTCCGCAGTCGTCCGGCCCCGTCCACACCCAGGAGGACCCGTGTTCCGCAACACGATGCCGCGTTACGAGGTGCTGTCCGAGGACGCCATGGCCACGCTCGACAAGGGCTGGCGCAGGCTGATGACCGAGATCGGCGTGGAGTTCATGGACGAGCGCGCGCTCGAGCTCTTCCGCAAGGCGGGGCAGCGGGTGGAGGGCAACACGGTCTTCCTCGACCCCGACTTCGTGCTCGCCCAGGTCGCCAAGGCGCCCCGCGAGTTCGACGTGCAGGCGCGCAACCACGAGCACGACCTCCACATCGGCGGGGACTCGATGGCCTTCGGCGCCGTCTACGGGCCGCCCTTCGTGCGTCAGGGCGACGTACGCCGCGACGCGACGATGGAGGACTTCCGCAGCTTCACCAAGCTCGCCCAGACGTTCCCGGTGCTGGACTCGGCGGGCGGCGTGATCTGCGAGCCGAACGACACCCCGCTCGACAGTCGGCACCTCGACATGACCTACGCGCTCCAGACGCTGACCGACAAGGTCTACATGGGCAACGTCGTCTCGGGGGTCAACGCCGCGGACACCCTGGCCATGACCTCGATCCTGTTCGGCTCCCGCGAGGCGATCGAGGAGACCCCGGCGACGATCTCACTGATCAACTGCAACTCGCCGCTGCGCTGGGACGACCGGATGCTGGAGGCGCAGTTCGAGTACTCCGGCGCCGGCCAGCCGGTGGTGCTGACCCCGTTCATCCTGATGGGGGCGATGTCGCCGGTGACCATCCCGGCCGCGCTGGTGCAGCAGATCGTCGAGGCGCTGTCCGGCATCGCGCTGTCCCAGCTGATCCGGCCCGGGACCCCGGTGATCTTCGGGTCGTTCCTCTCCAACATCGACATGCAGTCCGGCTCGCCGACCTTCGGCACGCCCGAGTCGGGGATCGGCCTGCTGTGCACCGGCCAGATCGCCCGCCACTTCGGGCTGCCGTTCCGCACCGGCGGCGGGCTCACGTCCTCGCAGGTGGCCGACGCTCAGGCCGGCTACGAGGCGCTGATGACCCTGATGCCGACCTTCCTGGCCGGCGCCAACTGGGTGATGCACTCCGCCGGCTGGCTCGAGGGCGGGCTGGTGGCCGGCTACGAGAAGTTCATCGTGGACGTCGAGCTGCTCCAGATGCTGCGCCACGAGTTCACGCCGATGGAGATCGACGAGGCGTCGATGGCGTTCGGCGCCCACGAGGAGGTGGGTCACGGTGGGCACTTCCTCGGGGCCATGCACACCATGGAGCGCTTCCGCACCTGCTTCTACCGCCCGATGCTGTCCTCGTCGGACAACTACGAGAAGTGGATGCGCAACGGTGGCCGCGACGCCAACGACCGGGCCTCGGAGATCTACCGGACCAAGCTCGACGAGTTCGAGCAGCCGGCGCTCGACGACGCGGTCCGCGAGGAGCTCGAGGAGTACGTCGTCCGGCGGCGTGCCGAGCTCGGCGACTGACCGCCGTCAGGACAGGCCGCTGATCGTCCCGTCGTCCGCGAGGTCGATCCGGGACGCCGACGGGTCGCGCGGCAGGCCGGGCATCGTCATCATGTCGCCGCACACCACCACGACGAAGCCGGCGCCGGCCGAGAGCCGGACCTCGCGGACGTGCAGCTCGTGGCCCGACGGGGCGCCCAGCGACCTGGGGTCGGTGGAGAAGGAGTACTGGGTCTTCGCCACGCACACCGGCAGGTCGCCGTACCCGTCGCGCTCGATGCGGTCCAGGCGACGCCGTGCCTTGGCGTCCCAGGTGACCTGTCCGGCGCCGTACAGCCGGGTGGCGATCGCCTCGACCTTCGCCGTGAGCGAGAGGTCGTCGGGGTAGGTGAACGAGAACTCGTACGGCGAGGGCTCGTCGAAGGCGGCCAGGACGCCCTTGGCGAGGTCCTGCGCGCCGCTTCCGCCGTCGGCGAAGTGGGTCGCCGGGAAGGCGGCCACCCCCTCGGCCGCGACCATCTCGACCACCGTGGCCACCTCGAGGTCGGTGTCGGTGGGGAAGCGGTTGACCGCGACGACGCACGGGATGCCGTAGACGTCACGGACGTTGTCGAGGTGGCGGCGCAGGTTGACCATCCCGGCCTCGAGCGCACCGACGTCCTCCGTGCCGAGGTCGGCCAGGGCCACGCCGCCGTGGTACTTCAGGGCGCGGACGGTGGCCACGACCACGGCGACGTCCGGGCGCAGGCCGGACTTGCGGCACTTGATGTCGACGAACTTCTCGGCGCCCAGGTCCGCACCGAACCCGGCCTCCGTGACGACGATGTCGGCCAGCCGCAGGCCGGCGCGGGTCGCGGTGACCGAGCTGCACCCGTGGGCGATGTTGGCGAAGGGGCCGCCGTGCACGAAGGCCGGTGCGCCCTCGAGGGTCTGCACCAGGTTGGGTGCCAGGGCGTCGCGGAGCAGCACGGCCATCGCCCCGTCGGCGCCGAGCTGGCGCGCGGTCACCGGGACCATGGCCCGGGTGTAGCCGATCACGATGTCGCCGATCCGCTTCTTGAGGTCGGCCCAGGACTCGGTCAGGCAGAAGATCGCCATGAGCTCCGAGGCGACCACGATGTCGAAGCCGTCCTCGCGGGGGAAGCCGTTGGCGTGGCCGCCGAGCCCCACGGTCACCTCGCGCAGCGCCCGGTCGTTGGTGTCCAGCACCCGCTTCCAGGTCACGCTGCGCACGTCGATGTCGAGCTCGTTGCCGTGGTGCACGTGGTTGTCGATGAGGGCGGCGAGCAGGTTGTTGGCGGCCGCGATCGCGGCGAAGTCGCCCGTGAAGTGCAGGTTGATCTCGGTCATCGGGACCACCTGGCTGTAGCCGCCCCCGGCGGCGCCGCCCTTCATGCCGAACACCGGGCCCATGGACGGCTCGCGCAGGCAGGCGACGGTCCGGTGGCCGAGCCCGTGCAGGGCGTCGGTGAGGCCGACGGTCGTGGTGGTCTTGCCCTCGCCGGGCGGGGTGGGGGAGAGGGCCGTCACCAGGACCAGCCGTCCCAGGGGCCGGTCGGCCAGCGACGCGAGGTAGGCGAGGTCGACCTTGGCCTTGTGGTGGCCGTAGGGCACGAGGTGCTCCTCGGGGATCCCGAGGGTCTGGGCAGCCACGTCCCGGATCGGCTGCAGGGTGGCGGCGTTGGCGATCTCGATGTCCGACAGCATGTGGTCGTCCTCCTCGGTGGTGCCTGGTGGTTTCGGTCGGTGCCCGCCGCTCAGCGGAAGACGACGGTGCGGTCCCCGTTGAGCAGGACCCGCGACTGCGCGTGCCAGCGCACCGCGCGCGAGAGCACCTGCGCCTCGACGTCACGCCCCGCGGCCACCAGCTGGTCCTGGTCGTGGGTGTGGTCGACGCGGATCACGTCCTGCTCGATGATCGGGCCCTCGTCGAGGTCCCCGGTGACGTAGTGGGCGGTCGCGCCGACGAGCTTGACGCCCCGGTCGAAGGCCTGGTGGTAGGGGCGGGCGCCCTTGAAGCTGGGCAGGAACGAGTGGTGGATGTTGATCGCCCGGCCGGAGAGCTGGCGGCACAGGTCGTCGGAGAGGACCTGCATGTAGCGGGCCAGCACGACCAGGTGCGTCCCGGTCGCGTCCACCAGCTCCATCAGGCGCTGCTCCGCGTCGGCCTTGGTGTCGGGCGTGACCGGGACGTGGTGGAAGTCGAGGCCGTACGAGCGCACCAGCGCCTCCGCGTCGCGGTGGTTGGACACCACGGCCGGGATCTCCACCTGCAGGGCGCCGGTGCTGGCCCGGAAGAGCAGGTCGTTGAGGCAGTGCAGGTGCTTGGAGACCATGATGAGCGTGCGGTACGGCGCCGTGGAGCCCCACAGCTCGAAGGTCATGTCGAAGCGTCCGGCCACGCCGGCGAAGGCGTCGCGCAGCGAGTCGGCGGTGGCCGGGCCGTCCACCGCGAAGTCGATGCGCATGAAGAAGCGGTCGGTCAACCGGTCCCCGAACTGCTGGCTCTCCACGATGTTGCCGCCGTGCTCGACGAGGAACCCGGAGACGGCGTGCACGATGCCCGGCCGGTCCGGGCAGGAGAGGACGAGCACGTAGTCGCTCGGTGCCTGCACCATCGGGGCTCCTCGGGGCGGGTCGGGGGTCGACGCGGTTGTTGCGCTCGACGGAACGCAGTCTGCGATACGCAACAGCAGGTGCGCTAGTCTCCGAGGATGAGCAAGGCTGCCCCGATCGCGGGCGAGGTCGACGGCCGGGTCGACCTGGAGGTCGCGGGCGCGGCCCCCGAGACCACCTCGGCCGTCACTGGCCAGGGCGTCCAGTCCGTCGACCGGGCCCTCGCGATCCTGGAGGTCCTGGCCCGCGTCGGCGAGGCCGGGGTCACCGAGATCGCCGCCGAGCTGGGCGTCCACAAGAGCACCGCGTTCCGCCTGGTCGCCACGTTGGAGGCCCACCGGCTGGTCGAGCAGACCGTCGACCGCGGGCGCTACCGCCTCGGGGTCGGCGTCCTGCGGCTCGCGGGCGCCACCACGGCGCGCCTCGACCTCGTCCAGGAGGCCCGCCCCCTCTCGCGCCAGCTGGCCTCGGACACCGGGGAGACGGTCAACGTCGCCGTCCTCTCCGAGAGCTCGGCGCTCTACCTCGACCAGGTCGCCGGCTCGTCCGCCCTCCAGCCCCACAACTGGGTGGGCCAGCACATCCCGCTGCACGCCACGAGCAACGGCAAGGTGCTGCTGAGCGGGCTCGACGACGCGTCGCTCGACACGGTCCTGGACACGTTGCTCGGCACCCTCGCGGCGTACACACCTCAGACGATCACCCGCCGTGCCGAGCTGCGCGAGGAGCTCGACCGGGTCCGCGCGCAGGGCTACGCCCTGGCCGTCGACGAGCTCGAGGTCGGGCTCACCGCCGTGGCCGCGCCGATCCGCAACGCGCACGGCGACGTGGTCGCCTCGATGAGCGTCTCGGGACCCTCGTTCCGACTGCCGACCGAACGCCTCGACGAGGTCGTCCGCCTCGTCACCGAGGCGGCTGTCGAGGTCTCGCACCGGTTGGGCTGGGGTCACCGCTAGGTCACGCTGGTTCGGTCACCCTTGACGACCGGGTGTCGTCCCATCATTCTCGGATGTGTCTGCTGGTTGCGCTCGGAGCATCCGGTTGCGACATGCGCAACAGAATCAGCCGAGGGTGGGAACCAGTGCCGGATCTCTTCGTGGACGGGGCGTGGGCGGGCGCGCGCGGTGCGGCCCCGCTCGACGCGTGTCGCGAGGCCGAGCACGTACGGCACGACAGCTCCCCTGCCGTGCAGCACTGGTCCGAGGAGTAGGCGACGACCATGGGCGCAGACCGGTACGACGTCGTCATCGTGGGTGGTGGCTCCGCCGGGTGCGCGCTCGCCGATCGGCTGTCCGCCGACCTCGGCACCAGCGTCCGGGTTGCGCACGCGCGCGACGGCACACCGCTGTACCCGCCGGGCGATCGACGCAACGTCGTCGCCGAGCACGAGGAGAAGCCATGACTGCCATCACCGAACCGCAATCGCCCGCAGTGCAGACCAGCTCCGAGGTCGCCCTGTCCGTGCGCAACCTGTGGAAGATCTTCGGCCCCCGCGCCGACAAGATCATCGACACCCCCGACGCCCGCCTCTCCCGCAAGGAGCTGCAGGAGAAGACCGGCCACGTCGTCGGGATCCGCGACGTCAGCTTCGACGTCGCCCCGGGCGAGGTCTTCGTGGTGATGGGGCTCTCCGGCTCGGGCAAGTCCACGCTGGTGCGACTGCTCACCCGGCTGATCGAGCCGACCGCCGGCACCGTCGAGCTCTACGGCGAGGACATCACGGCGATGTCGGACAAGGCGCTGCTCGACACGCGCCGCCGCAAGGTCTCGATGGTCTTCCAGCACTTCGGGCTGCTGCCCCACCGCAAGGTCGTGGACAACGTGGCCTTCGGACTCGAGGTGCGGGGCGAGGGCAAGGGCGACCGTCGCAACCGGGCCCAGGAGATGGTCGACCTGGTCGGGCTGAGCGGCTACGAGAACAACTACCCCGACCAGCTCTCGGGCGGGATGCAGCAACGGGTCGGGCTCGCCCGCGCGCTGGCCGCCGACCCCGCGGTGATGATGTTCGACGAGCCCTTCTCTGCGCTCGACCCGTTGATCCGGCGCGACATGCAGAACGAGGTGATCCGGCTCCACGAGGAGGTCGGCAAGACGATGGTGTTCATCACCCACGACCTCGCGGAGGCGCTGAAGCTCGGCGACCGGATCCTGATCATGCGCGACGGCGAGATCGTCCAGATCGGGACGCCGGACGAGGTGGTCGGCGCCCCGGCCGACGACTACGTGCGCGACTTCACCAGCGAGGTGCCCCGCTCACACGTCCTGACGTTGAAGTGGGTGATGCGCCCGCCGGACGGCACCGAGGGGCTCGAGGGTCCTGCCCTGTCGGTCAACCAGGTCGTGCGGGACGCCGCCCGGGTCGTGCTCGACCATGACGGCCCCTGCCGGGTGATGGACGGCGACCGCCTCGTCGGGGTCGTCGACGACGAGGACATCCTCCGGGTCGTGGTGGCGGAGGAGCCGGTGTCATGACCACCACGGAGAGTCCGACACGCGTCGAGCCCAAGGAGCAGATGCCGTACGTCGCGGCCGGCAAGGAGCGTCACACCGGTCCGAAGCTCCTCGGCGTGCTGGCGATCTGGCTCGTCGGCTGGGCGGCGTTCAAGGGCCAGCAGACCCTGGCCCTGGGGTTCCAGGACACCAACGACTTCCACAAGTGGCTCAACGACGTCCGGGACTGGATCCAGCTCGAGGGCCAGGACAACTGGTTCTTCGGGGGCGTCCTCGGCAGCATCGGCGACTTCCTCGACTCGCTGATCCGGTTCCTCCAGGAGCTGGTCAGCATCCCCGCCGTGCCCCGCCCGGTCCCCGAGATCGGCTGGCTCGGCGTCATCGCGTTGGCGGCGTGGTTCGTGTTCGTGGTGGCCGGGCTCCGTTCGACCCTCCTCGTGGTCGTCTCGCTGTTCCTCTTCGGCGTCGTCGGTCTCTGGCCCGAGAGCATGGACACCCTCATCATCACGCTGACCGCGGTGGTGTTCTGCGTGCTGAGCGGCATCCCGCTCGGCATCGCGATGGCGCGCCGCAGAGCGGTCTCCGCAGCGGTCACGCCCGTGCTCGACGTCATGCAGACGATGCCCGCCTTCTGCTACCTCGCCCCGCTGGCGCTGTTCTTCGGCATCGGTCCCGCAGTCGCGGTCGTGCTGACCTTCATCTACGCGCTGCCTCCGGTCGTCAGGATCACCGAGCACGGGATCCGGTCCGTCTCGGACACCACCGTGGAGGCCGCCCGGTCGATGGGCCTCACCCAGGGGCAGATGCTGCGCCGGGTGCAGCTGCCGATGGCGCGGCGCACCATCGTGGTCGGCGTCAACCAGTGCACGATGGCCGCCCTGTCGATGGCCACCATCGCAGCCCTGGTCAACGGGCCCGGGCTCGGCAGGAACGTCGTGGCCGCCCTGCAGATCCAGAACGTCGGTGCCGCCTCGGTGGCTGGGCTCGCGATCGTGCTGATGGCCATCATGCTCGACCGGACCACCACCGCCGCCAGCGAGCGGTCCGAGGCCCAGGGAAGGTCCAGCCTGGCCTCGGTCAGCGGCCCGGGCGTCATGCTCACCGGCGTCATGATCGAGCGCCTGCCTCGGTGGGCGAGCGAGTCGGCGGGCAAGGGTGCCCGCCGCCCTCGGCTGACGCGGGCCGGGCGCTGGCTGCTCCAAGGGCTCCTGCTCGTCCCGGTGGCGGTCGCCGTCTGGCTGTCGCGCCAACGGCTCAACCTCGCCGCGTTCCCGAACGTCGAGGACGTGCCGGTCCTGAAGTACCTGTCGGGCCCGAACCTGACGAGGGTCATCAACGACATCAACGAGACGGTCGTGGATGCGGTCGGCTCGTACACCATCGCGCTCAAGGACGCGGTGTCCAACTACGTCATCAATCCGCTCCAGTCGCTGATGGCCGACTCCCCGTGGTGGCTGATGGCCTTCGTGCTGCTGGCGGTGGCCTTCCTGCTCGGAGGGTGGCGACCGACCGCCGTCACCGGCGTCTGCCTCGGCGTCATCTACGCCACCGGCCTGTGGAACGACTCGATGATCACGCTGACCATGACCCTCGTCGCGACGGTGCTGGTGATGGTCATCGCCGTGGTGCTGGGCGTCGCGATGGGTCGCAACCGCAGGGCCGACGTCGGCATCCGCCCGTTCCTCGACGCCTTCCAGACCATCCCGCCGTTCGTCTACCTGGTGCCTGCCCTGGCCCTGTTCGGCCCCAGCCGGTTCACCGCGATCGTCGCGGCGACGGCCTACGCCGTACCGATCGCCACCAAGCTCGTCGCCGACGGCATCCGCGGAGTCGCGCCGACGACGGTCGAGGCCGCCCGGGCGAGCGGCAGCACCTCGTGGCAGATGATCTCCAAGGTCCAGCTGCCGATGGCCCGCGAGGCCCTGGTGCTCGCGACCAACCAGGGCATCCTCTACGTCTTGTCGATGGTCGTCATCGGCGGCATGGTCGGCGGCGGCAGCCTCGGCTACATCGTGGTGTCCGGCTTCTCCCAGGACCAGCTGTTCGGCAAGGGCCTGGCGGCCGGCATCGCCATCACGGCCATGGGCGTGATGCTCGACCGGATCGCGCGCTACGCCGCGGCGAGGTACGGGCGATGACCAAGACTTCTTCGCGAGCGGTCGCGGAGCCTAGGAAAGGAAGACGCATGGGACGAGGACTACGCCGAACCCGGCTGGTCGCTGTTGCCGCGGTCGTGGGCCTCTGCCTCGCCGCCTGCGGTGGCGGCGACATCAAGGACACCGCAGCCAGCAGCAGTGACTGTGGGGACCTCCGGATCGCGATCAACCCGTGGACCGGGTACGTCGCCAACGCCCACGTGATCGGGTACGTCGCCCAGACGGAGCTCGGGTGCAACGTGACCTACCCCGAGGTGAAGGAGGAGGTCGGCTGGCAGGGCATGGCCGACGGCTCCATCGACACGATCGTGGAGAACTGGGGCCACGACGACCTGATCAAGAAGTACATCGACGAGCAGGGCACGGTCGAGGACGCCGGGCTCACCGGCAACCAGGGACTGATCGGGTGGTTCGTGCCGCAGTGGATGGCCGAGGAGTACCCGGACATCACCAACTGGGAGAACCTCAACAAGTACGCCGACATGTTCAAGACCTCCGAGTCCGGTGGGAAGGGCCAGCTGCTCGACGGCGACCCGTCCTACGTCACCAACGACGAGGCCCTGGTCAACAACCTCGACCTGGACTACCAGGTCGTCGTCGGCGGGAGCGAGGCTGCGCTGCTGACGAGCTTCAAGAACGCCGAGAAGAACAAGACCCCGCTGCTGGCCTACTTCTACACGCCGCAGTGGTACGCGGAGGTCGACGGCCAGGCCACGCCGGGGGTCAAGGACCCGGTGCAGATCGCGCACGTGGAGCTGCCGGCCTACACCAAGGGCTGCGACGCCGATCCGGCCAAGGTGGCGTGCGACTACCCGCCGTACGACCTCAACAAGCTGATCTCGACCACGTTCGCCGGCTCCGACTCGCCGGCGGTCGACCTGGTCAAGAACTTCGAGTGGACCAACGAGGACCAGAACCTGGTCGCCAGCTACATCGGCCAGGACGGTATGACGCCGGACGACGCCGCCAAGAAGTGGGTCGAGGAGAACAAGGACAAGGTCGACGCCTGGCTCGCCTGAGCCCGGCGAGTCTTGACGTGATCTGCATCACAGGCCACAGTGGTTGCGTCCTCCGCACTTTTGTTGCGGAGGGCGCAACCCCCCGGGCTTGGCGCAAAGGAGTGCGACATGGCGCAGACCATCCGTGAGGCACCGCCGGGACGCGGCGACGAGCATCCTCGGCACGATGGACACCTTCCGCTGGACAAGGTCACCTTCGGGGTCGCCGCGGCCCTGGTGGCGGCCTTCCTGCTCTGGGGGGCGGTGGACTCCGAGGGCATGACGTCGGGCACCGGCGAGGTGCTCAAATGGCTCACCGAGAGCTTCGGCTGGATGTTCGTCCTGGTCAGCGCGGCGTTCCTGATCTTCTCCGTCTACCTGGCGACGACGCGCTACGGCAACATCAAGCTCGGGCCCGACGACTCCACGCCGGAGTTCTCGACCTTCTCGTGGGTGTCGATGATGTTCGCGACCGGCATGGGCATCGGGCTCATGTTCTGGGGCGTCGCGGAGCCGCTGACCTACCTCACCGCGACCGACGAGGGCAGCATCCCGCCCGGGCGCGCAGCCGCCGGCACCCCCGAGGCCGCCCGCACCGCCATGGAGTACGCCTTCTTCCACTGGGGCCTGCACCCGTGGTCGATGTACGCCGTCATCGGACTGGCCATCGGCTACTTCGCCTACCGCAAGGGATCGGGCAACCTGGTGTCCGGCGCGTTCGGGCCGCTGCTGGGCCGGCGTGCCAGCCAGGGGCCGGGCAAGGCGATCGACGTGATCGCGATCTTCGCCACCCTCTTCGGCTCCGCCACCTCGCTGGGCCTCGGCGCGCTGCAGATCACGGGCGGCCTGGACGACGTGTTCGGCTCGGGGGAGTCCAACTGGGTCACCGTCGCGGTCATCGCGGTCCTGACCGCCTGCTTCGTGGCCTCCGCGGTGACCGGCGTCGAGAAGGGGGTCCAGTTCCTCTCCAACGCCAACGCCATCGCCGCCCTGCTGCTGGTGTTCTTCCTCTTCGTCGTCGGTCCGACGGTGTTCATCATGAGCACCTTCACCGAGTCGCTGGGTGGCTACCTCACGCACCTCCCGGCCATGTCGTTCCGCACCGGGGCCTTCGGCGGTGACGCGTTCATCAGCAGCTGGACGATCTTCTACTGGGCCTGGTGGATCTCGTGGACGCCGTTCGTCGGCATGTTCATCGCCCGGATCTCCAAGGGCCGCACGATCCGCCAGTTCGTGGTCTACGTGATCGCGGTGCCGAGCCTGGTGTCGTTCGTGTGGTTCTCGATCATGGCCGGGTCGGCGTTCGACGTGCAGCTGAGCGGGGCCGACGACCTGGGGGCGGTGCTGGTCTCGGAGGGCACCGAGAGCGCGCTGTTCACGATGCTCCGCGAGTACCCCCTCTCGTCGGTCACCGTGGTCCTGGCGGTGTTCCTCATCGCGATCTTCTTCATCACCGGCGCGGACTCCGCCTCGATCGTGATGGGGATGCTGAGCCAGCACGGTGAGGAGGATCCGATGCGCCGGCTGGTCGTCTTCTGGGGCGTCGCCCAGGGAGCGGTTGCATCGATCCTGCTGTGGTCCGGAGGGCTCAGCGCCCTGCAGACCCTGGTGATCATCGTGGCCGGGCCGTTCATGCTGGTCATCGTGGCGATGTGCGTGTCCCTGATGAAGTCCCTGCGCGAGGAGCCCTACGAGTCCACGCTGCCCACGCGCGTACGCCGGGCGGTGCTGCACGCGCAGAAGTACGACCTGGTCGAGCACCAGACGGTGGCCCTGGCCACCCTCGGCGCGGACCCGGCCCCGATCGAGGAGGCGCCGGAGGAGCCCGAGGCCCGCGCCTGATCCGACCCGCACCGTCGTCCCCGGCTCCTTGACACCGGCCGGGGACGACGGCGTACATTTCACGGGGACGCACATAGCGCAACACGTTGCGCATTACGCAACAGGAGTAGGCCATGGCAGAGGTTCCGGCAACCGCCGACGTCGTCGTCATCGGAGCGGGGATCGTGGGCAACAGCCTCGTCCACCACCTGACGCGACTCGGCTGGCGCAACGTGGTCCAGATCGACAAGGGAGCGCTCCCCAACCCGGGCGGCTCGACGGGTCACGCGTCCAACTTCATCTTCACCGTGGACCACTCCCGCGAGATCACCGACCTCACCCTCGACTCGGTGCGCCAGTACCAGGAGATGGGCGTGTTCACCCAGTCAGGCGGCTTCGAGATCGCCCGCACCGAGGAGCGCATGGAGGAGCTGCGTCGCCGGATGTCGAGCGCCAAGGCCTGGGGGATCGAGGCCGAGCTGGTGGACCCGGACTTCGTGAAGGAGAAGGTCCCCTTCATCGAGACCGACCAGTTCATCGGCGCGTTCTGGACGCCCGGCGTCGGGGTCGTCGACTCGCTGCGGGCCGGCACCATCATGCGCGAGCAGGCGCTCGCGACCGGTGAGCTGACCGTCGTCCCCACGGTCGAGGTGATCGGCCTCGACACCGAGGAGGCACCCCACGGGCGTCGGCGCATCACCCGGGTGCGGACGAGCGGCGGCGACATCGAGGCCGGCACCGTCGTCATCGCCGCGGGGGTGTGG
>NZ_JBFUKA010000009.1:0-69604 GCF_056401085.1 Nocardioides sp. P4_G4 | reverse complement strand
GGTCGAGCGCGCRCACCAGGGTCTCGATCATCCTGCTCGTGGAGGTCTTGCCGTTGGTGYCGGTCAGGTGGATGGTCCGGAAGGAGCGCTGCGGCTCACCGAGGAGCTCGGTGAAGGCCTGGATCCGGTCCAGGCTGGGCTCCAGCCGGGTCTCCGGCCAGCGGGACAGCAGGGCGTCCTCGACCTCGGCGTAGGTCTCGGCCGGGCGGGCGTCAGGGGTGTGCTCACTCATCTCGCCACGAGTCTAGGGGGCCGGGCATCCCCCGACGTCAGCGCAGGACGACGTTGGCCATGTCGACGACCGGGCGGTAGCCGAGCGCCGCGTAGATCTTGTTGGAGGTGGGGTTGGCCCGGTGCGGGGTCGGAGAGGAGCTCCAGGTCCATGGCGTGACGCTAGCCAGCCACGCGGCCACGACGTAACTGGTTTTCGCAGGCCGGAGGCCCTTCCGTAGCATGCCCACATGACTGAGAACCCCGAGAACCAGGCCCCGGAACCGACGAGCGCCGAGCGGCGTGCCGTCGTCGTACCGGACAAGGCCGTGCTCGAGGGCCTCGAGTCCCGGTGGGCCGAGCGGTGGAAGACCGACCAGACCTACCGCTTCGACCGCACCCGCAGCCGCGAGGACGTCTACTCCATCGACACCCCGCCGCCCACGGTGAGCGGCAGCCTGCACGTGGGACACGTCTTCTCCTACACCCACACCGACCTCATCGCGCGCTACCAGCGCATGCAGGGCAAGACCGTCTTCTACCCGATGGGCTGGGACGACAACGGCCTGCCCACCGAGCGCCGGGTGCAGAACTACTACGGCGTGCGCTGCGACCCGTCGCTGCCGTACGACGCCGACTTCACGCCCCCGGCGAAGCCGGACGCCAAGAAGCAGGTCCCGATCAGCCGTCCCAACTTCGTCGAGCTGTGCGAGCGGCTCGTCGAGGAGGACGAGAAGGTCTTCGAGTCGCTGTGGCGCACCTTGGGACTGTCCGTCGACTGGTCGGAGAACTACACGACGATCGGGGCCAAGTCCCAGGCCGTGAGCCAGACCGCGTTCCTGCGCAACTTCGCGCGCGGTGAGGCCTACCTCCAGGAGGCCCCGACCCTGTGGGACGTCACGTTCCAGACGGCGGTGGCCCAGGCCGAGCTCGAGGCGCGCGACTACCCGGGTGCCTACCACCGGATCGCGTTCCACACGGTGCCGACCGACGGGGGCGCCAGCAAGCCCGTCCACATCGAGACCACCCGCCCCGAGCTGATCCCCAGCGTCGTGGCCCTCATCGCCCACCCCGACGACGAGCGGTACGCCGACCTGGTGGGGTCCTTCGTGTCCTCGCCGGTCTTCGGCGTCGAGGTCCCGGTGCTCGCGCACCCGGCGGCCGAGCCCGACAAGGGCGCCGGCATCGCCATGTGCTGCACCTTCGGCGACCTCACCGACGTCATGTGGTGGCGCGAGCTCAACCTCCCGGTCCGCACCGTCATCGGCCGCGATGGTCGGCTGCTGCGCGAGACGCCCGAGTGGCTCTCCGGTGACACCGCCGCGGCGGCGTACGAGGAGCTCAAGGGCAAGACGACCTTCAGCGCGCGCGAGCAGATGGTGGCCGCGCTGCGCGAGAGCGGTGACCTCGACGGGGAGCCGTCGCCCACCCAGCGGATGGCCAACTTCTACGAGAAGGGCGACAAGCCGCTCGAGATCGTGGCCACCCGGCAGTGGTACATCCGCAACGGTGGTCGCGACGCGGACACCCGTTCGGAGATGCTGGCCCGCGCCGACGAGATCCAGTGGATTCCCGCACACATGAAGCACCGCTACGACAACTGGGTGGGCGGCCTCAACGGCGACTGGCTCATCAGCCGTCAGCGCTTCTTCGGCGTCCCCTTCCCGGTGTGGTACCCGCTCGACGACGCCGGCGACCCCGACTACGACCACCCCCTCATGCCCTCCGAGGCCGAGCTGCCGGTCGACCCGTCGACGCAGGCCCCTCGGGGGTACGGCGAGGAGCAGCGCGGCAGGCCGGGCGGCTTCATCGGCGACCCGGACGTCATGGACACCTGGGCGACCTCGTCGCTGACCCCGCAGATCGCGGGCGGATGGACGACCGACGAGGACCTCTTCGACCGCGTCTACCCCTACGACCTGTGCACCCACGCCCACGACATCATCCGCACCTGGCTCTTCAGCCGGGTGGTGCGCGGCCACTTCGAGCAGGGCTCGGCACCGTGGCGCACGGCGATGGTCTCGGGCTTCATCGTCGATCCCGACCGCAAGAAGATGTCGAAGTCCAAGGGCAACGTGGTCGTCCCGACGGAGATCCTGGAGAAGTACGGCGCGGACGCCGTCCGCTGGCGGGCCGCCCTGGGCCGCCCGGGTCTGGACTCGCCGTTCGACGAGTCGCAGATGAAGGTCGGCCGCCGCCTCGCGATGAAGGTGCTCAACGCCTCCAAGTTCGTCCTGGGCAACGTCGGCGCCACGTCGCTGGACCACTTCGCCGTGAGCGAGCCGATCGACTGCGCCCTGCTCGGCCGCCTCGAGGTCGTGGTCCGCAAGGCCACCGAGGCGTTCGACGCCTACGACTACACGACCGCGCTCGAGGTCACCGAGAAGTTCTTCTGGGAGTTCTGCGACGACTACCTCGAGCTGGTCAAGGAGCGGGCGTACGACGAGGACGGCGGCGCGGCCACGGCCTCGGCCAAGGCGGCCCTCGCGGTCGCCCTGCACGTCCAGCTGCGCCTCCTCGCGCCGTTCCTGCCCTACGCGACCGAGGAGGTCTGGTCGTGGTGGCAGGAGGGCTCGATCCACCTCGCCTCGTGGCCGGTGGCCACCGACCTCGGCTCGGCGGCCGCCGCCGACCCGACGATGGTCGACGCGGTGGCCGCGGCGCTCATCGGCATCCGCGGCGCCAAGTCGCAGGCCAAGGTCTCGATGAAGGCCGAGCTCTCGCGCGTCGAGATCAGCGGCCCGCCCGCCCTGGTGTCCGCGGCCCAGGCGGCGGAGGCGGACCTGCGTCGAGCAGGCAAGATCACCGGCGACCTGGTCTTCACCCCCGACGAGTCGGCCCAGCAGATCTCGGTGGCCGCCGTGGTGGCCGACACCGAGTAGCCCCGAGGGGCCGGCCCGGTCAGCGCTTCTTCGTGGAGGAGCCCGGGCCGGCTTCGACCGGCGCCTCGGGCGTGACGGTGCCGTCGGGCACCGGCGTCGTCACTGCGGGGTCCTGATGTCCGTGACCATTGCCGTGGCCCTTGGCGGCCTTCTCGGCGTCCTTGGCAGCCTTGGCCGCCGCCTTCTCGGCCTCGCGGGCGGCCTTCTCGCCGTCCTTGACCGCCTGCCGCGCCTCGAGGACGGCGTCGTCGGCCGCCTGCTGTGCATCCCGGGCTGCCTTGTCGGCCGCCTTCTGGGCGTCCCGGGCCGCCTTGTCGGCCGCCTTCTGCGCGTCCCGGGCCGCCTTGTCGGCCGCCTTCTGCGCGTCCCGGGCCGCCTTGTCGGCCGCCTTCTGCGCGGCATCGTCTGCGCCCGGAGCGGTGGTGAGCGTCTCGACCGGGTCGGTGACGGTCGTCGCGGTGACGGGGGTCGGGGTGACCGCGACCGTCGGGTCCTGCGTCGTGGCGAGCGGCACGACGGGCTTGGCCTTGCCGGTGGCTGTGCCGATCGCGACGGCGGTGGAGCCGGTCGTGGGTCGGGAGGGCCGCGTGGTGCCCGTGTCCGTGGACCCGGCGGCCAGGGTGCTCTCGGGGGTCGAGGTCAGTGTCGCGGGCCCGTGGCCCGAGGGGACACGCACGGTGGCCGGATCCGCCCGGGGATCGAGGACGGCGCGCACCGGGGCCGACGCGACCGGCCGGTGCGCCAGTGACCCGAGGAGGCCGACCAGGGCGTCGCTGCGGATCGCGTGACCCAGCATGACGGCGCACAGGATCGTCACCATCACGAACGCGAACAGCGGACGCTTGTGCTCTGCACTCACCTGTGGAACCCCCTTGGCACCTCGACGACCATTCTGTCCCGGCTTCCGGGTGGTTCAGACCACCCGGGACCCAAATGGCCCGAAGTGACTAGTAGTCCACTACCCGAACGGATGGGTTGACGACCGGAGGAGCTCCGTCAGCCGCCCTGGGTCGTTCCCGCAGGTGCGGGCGACCCGTCCGAGGGCGCCACCGGAGCCGCGGTCGTGGACTCCGTCGAGGGCTCCGGGGAGGGCTGCGTCGAGGGCGAGGGCGAGGAGGAGCCCGAGGGCTGCGTGGAGGGCTCGGTGGACGGCTGCGTCGACGGCGAGGTCGTCGGCTCCGGCGTGGGGTCGGTGGTCGGGTCCATCGTCGGCTCCGTCGTGGGGCCGGCCGGCGACGTGCTCCCACTGGCGCGCGCCACCTCCTCGGCATGCTCGACGGCCTCGTCGGCCGCCCGTTGGGCGACGGTCGCCTCGACCGTCTGGCGGTCGGCGACCTTCTGGGCGCGCACGGCCTCGGCCCTCGCTGCGGCCGCGGCGAGCGCACCGGCCGGCGTGGTCGCCCGCGCCGTCGCCTGGTCCGCCGCCTGCCGCGCCTGCTCGGCCACTCCTTGGGCGACCTCCGCCTCACGTGCCTCCCTGGCCGCGACCGCCACGGCGCGGTCGGCCAGGTAGGCCGCCTGCTCCACGGTCTCGGCGCCGCTGTCCGCGGTTGCGGTCGGGCTGGGCGTGGTCTCCGTCGCCGTGCCGGTGGACTCCGGTCCCGTGGCCGTGGCGGTGGCGAGCGGCTCGTCCGGGTCCGTGGACGCGGGAGTGGACGAGCCGTCCGTCGGCTCCGGCTCCGGTACGCCGCCCTGGCCCCCGTCCGACTGATCGCCGGCTTGGCCGCCGGTGTCCCCGAGAGGGCCGGTCGACGGGGTCGCGGCGTCCCCGGGTGGGGCGGGATCGCCCGCGACACCCTGTCCGGCGGTCGCCGACGGGTCTGCCGGTGCGCCGACGGCACCCACCGTGGATCGGGACGAGGTGGCGGGGTCGTCACTCCCGTCGCTGAGGGCCGACTGCCCGAGGAAGGCGCCGCACAGGCTCGCCACCAGGACGAATCCCAGCAGCGGCGTCGCGTGATCTCGTTGCACCTGCGCCTCTTCAGCTCGGAGGTGTCCAGTGTGCCCCGCGGCGACAAGTCCCGCGGACCTCGACGGGGATCTCGCCCATCAGGTGTAGGCGGTCGTCACCCGAACGCAGGACGGGCTCAGGCGGACTTCTTCTTCTTCGCCTCGGGCTCTCGCGGGACGAGCTCGGGAGCGACGTCGTCCTCGACCACCCCGCGGTTGACGATGACCCGCGCCACGTCCGCACGCGACGGCACGTCGTACATCACGTGGAGGAGGACCTCCTCGATGATGGCGCGCAGTCCGCGGGCACCCGTGCCCCGCTCCAGCGCCTTCTCGGCGATGGAGGCGATGGCGTCCTCGGTGAACTCGAGCTCGACGCCGTCGAGCTCGAAGAGCTTCTGGTACTGCTTGACCAGGGCGTTGCGCGGCTCGGTGAGGATCTGGACCAGGGCCTCGGTGTCCAGCTTGCTGACGCTGGCGATCAGCGGGAGACGCCCGATGAACTCGGGGATCAGGCCGAACTTGGTGAGGTCCTCGGGACGCACCAGCGACATCAGGTCCTGGGCGTCGCGCTCGGCCTGGCCGCGGATCTCGGCGGTGAAGCCGAGCGACTTCTTGCCGACCCGCTGCTCCACGATCTGCTCGAGGCCGGCGAAGGCGCCGCCGACGATGAACAAGATGTTGGTGGTGTCGATCTGGATGAACTCCTGGTGGGGGTGCTTGCGTCCCCCCTGCGGCGGCACCGAGGCCGTGGTGCCCTCGAGCATCTTGAGCAGCGCCTGCTGCACGCCCTCGCCCGAGACGTCGCGCGTGATCGAGGGGTTCTCCGCCTTGCGGGCCACCTTGTCGATCTCGTCGATGTAGATGATCCCCGTCTCGGCCTTCTTGACGTCGTAGTCGGCGGCCTGGATGAGCTTGAGGAGGATGTTCTCGACGTCCTCGCCGACGTAACCGGCCTCGGTCAGCGCCGTCGCGTCCGCGATCGCGAAGGGGACGTTGAGCATCCGGGCCAGTGTCTGGGCCAGGTAGGTCTTGCCGCAGCCGGTCGGGCCGATGACCAGGATGTTGGACTTGGAGACCTCGACGGCCTCGTCCTTGGTGTGCTTGCCACCGATGGGCTGGAGCCCGGCCTGCACCCGCTTGTAGTGGTTGTAGACCGCGACGGCCAAGGACTTCTTGGCGTGCTCCTGGCCGATCACGTAGGAGTTGAGGAACTCGAAGATCTCGCGCGGCTTGGGCAGCTCGTCGAGGCTGACCTCGCTGCCCTCGGCGAGCTCCTCCTCGATGATCTCGTTGCACAGCTCGATGCACTCGTCACAGATGTAGACGTTGGGTCCTGCGATGAGCTTCTTGACCTGCTTCTGGCTCTTGCCGCAGAAGTTGCACTTCAACAGGTCGCCACCGTCACCGATACGAGCCACGGGTTGTGTCCTCCGGTCCTGCCGGGTCGGGCCCCGGCTCTTTCAAACTCCTCGACGGTACCCCGTGCCGGCCCCGCTCGGGGGCCGGACACGAAGCATCGCCTCGACTGCTGTGGTCAGCTGGTGAGCGCGGGAGCGCCCTTGCGGGACTCGATCACCTGGTCGATGAGGCCGTACTCGACGGCGCCCTCCGCGGTGAGGATCTTGTCACGCTCGATGTCGGAGCTCACCTGCTCCATGCTCTTGCCGGTGTGCTCGGCGATCATCTTCTCGAGCAGCTCGCGCATCCGGAGGATCTCGTTGGCCTGGATCTCGATGTCGGAGGTCTGGCCGAACGTGCCCTCGGTGTAGGGCTGGTGGATCAGGATGCGGCTGTTGGGCAGTGCCAGGCGCTTGCCCTTGGTGCCTGCGGCCAGCAGGATCGCGGCGGCCGAGGCGGCCTGGCCCAGGCACACCGTCTGCACGTCGGGCTTGATGAACTTCATCGTGTCGTAGATCGCCGTGAGGGCGGTGAACGAGCCACCGGGGCTGTTGATGTAGATGCTGATGTCCTGGTCGGGGTTCATCGTCTCCAGGCACATCAGCTGGGCGATGACCGCGTTGGCCACGTCGTCGCTGATCGGCGTGCCGAGGTAGATGATGCGCTCCTCGAACAGCTTGGCGTAGGGGTCGATGCGCCGGAACCCGTAGGACGTGCGCTCTTCCCACTGCGGGATGTAGTAGTTCACGGTTTATCAGTCCTTCTGCCGCGCGGGGCGGCCCTCGTCTGCGGCCTCGCGGGCGTTGGTCACGACCTTGTCGACGAGGCCGTACTCCACGGCCTGGTCGGCGGTGAACCACCGGTCGCGGTCGGCGTCGGCGATGACCTGCTCGACCGTCTGGCCGGTGTGCTGGGAGATCAGGTCGAGCAGCACCTTCTTGATGTGCAGCGACTGCTGGGCCTGGATCTTGATGTCCGAGGCCGAGCCGCCCATGCCGGAGGACGGCTGGTGCATCATGATGCGCGCGTGCGGCAGGGCGTAGCGCTTGCCCTTGGTGCCGGCGCACAGGAGGAACTGTCCCATCGAGGCGGCGAGGCCCATGCCGACCGTCGCCACGTCGTTGGGGATGTAGTTCATCGTGTCGTAGATCGCCATGCCGGCGTCCACGGAGCCACCGGGGCTGTTGATGTGCAGGAAGATGTCGGCTTCGGGGTCCTCGGCCGAGAGCAGCAGCAGCTGGGCGCAGATCGCGTTCGCGTTCTGGTCGCGCACCTCGGAACCGAGGAAGACGATCCGCTCGCGGAGCAGCCGCTGGTAGATGTGGTCGTCGAGTCCGTACATCGACCCGGCGCCGTTCATCTCGGGCGAGAGAGCTGGGCTGGAGTTCTGGTTCACGTGAGCGACAGTAGCCGGAAGAACGGACAGTTCCACGCGATGACCGCCCCTGTTCGCCCACAGCGGATTCGGCCGCTCGGCAGCACCGCGCCCGACGCGCCGGCCCGTGGGCTCAGGAGAGCCAGTCGAGCAACGCGTCGTGCACGCGCGGGTGGTTGAGCAGGTCGAGGTGACCGGCTCCGCCGACGTGCAGCACGTCGGCACCCGGGAACAGCTCGACCGAGCGCCCCCGTCCGTACGCCGACGGGACCCTCACCAGCGCGTCGCCGAGCACGGCGCCCACCGGGTGCCGGGCCGATCGGGTGAGTGTCGCGGCCACCAGCCGGTAGCGCGCGTGCGGCAGCGGGGGGACGTCGTGGGCGAGGCCGTGCACGAGGTCGTGCACGCCCACCGAGCGCCAGTCGAGGATCCGTCCGAGGGCGGCCGACTCGGGCACGAGGCCCAGGGCCCGGCTGCCGGCGCCCACGCCGCTGGCCACCGGGGACCCGAGGTGCGGGGTGCCGAGGGTCACCACGTCGGTGACGCGGTCGACCCATCGGTCGTCGCAGTCGTCCACGACGTCGGCGGCCGCGCGCACGACCAGGCCGCCCATCGAGTGGCCGACGAGCGCGATCCGCTCGACCGGGACCGGCCAGCTCCGGGTGAGCTGCTGGAGCAGGGCGGTGAGCGCGGCCCCGTTGGCCCGCAGCGTCAGGCCGGTGTTGGCGCGCAGCATGACGGGGGTCCAGGCCTGCCCGGCCAGGGCTTCGGCGTACGTCGTCCCGAGCACGTCGCGACCCCGCCGCCAGCTGGACTCGTCCTCACAGAGGCCGTGGAGGAACACCACGACCCGGCCCGTCGCGTCCGGGTACGCCGCGCGCACGCCGTCGGCCGTCAGCTCGACGTCGCGCCCCTCCACCCGCGCCGCCATCGGGATCGCCCACCGCGGGCGCTGCTCGGCGAGCCGGTCCCCGATCAGGCCGTTGACCGCCGCCCGCGCGAAGCGGCCACGGGGGTGGTCGTCCAACCGGCCCCCGGCACGTGCGTCCAGCCCCGCGGAGGCCGCCGCGTCGAGACCGCGGCCCGCGGCCCGCAGGCCGTGGCCGAGACCGGCGTACACCCCCGAGGCGATCGTCCGGTGAACCCGCCCGGGCAGCGCCGACGCCGGTCCCAGCGGCCGGTCGAGGAGCCCGTGGACCCGGTCCACGACCGCGAGGTGGGTGTCGCGGACCGTGGCGACGCCGAGGTCGTCGACGACCTCCGCCACCAGGGACAGGGCGTCGAGCACGCCGGGTCCGGCGGTGGCGTGGCTGCGTGTGGACATCTGGTCAGCGTAGTCGCCGAGTGGACATCCGTGCACCCACGGACGTGCGCGACGGGGCGCCCGGATCGCTCCGGACGCCCCGTCGTGGCGGTGCTGGGTGGTGCGGGCGATCAGGCCTGCGCGGGCTCCTCGCCCGGCTCGGTCGACTCGTCGGAGTCGTCCGCCTCCGGGGCCTCGTCGGCCTCGGCGGCGGGCTCGCCGATGGTGCCGTCGGGCTGCAGGTTCTTCAGCTCGACCACGTTGCCCGAGGCGTCCTTGACGGTCGCCGTCTCGACGATCGAGGCCAGCGCCTTGCCGCGCAGGATCTCCTGCACCAGCTCGGGGATGTGGTTGTGCTCGAACATGTGGTTGGCGAACTCCTGCGGGTCCTGCCCGGACTGCTGGGCACGCCGCACGAGGTGCGAGGAGAGGTCCTGCTGGTCGACGCCGAGCTCTTCCTTCTTCGCGATCGCGTCGAGGATGAACTGGGCGGCGATGGCGTCCCGGACCCGGCGGTCGAGGTCGGCCTCGAACTCCTCGGTCGTCTGGCCCTCGTCCTCGAGGTACTTCTCCATCGTCAGACCGGCGTAGACGAGCTGCTGCTCGACGTTCTCGCGGCGCGCGTTGAGCTCGTCGGTGACCATGGTCTCCGGGAGCGGGATGGAGACCTTCTCGAGGAGGGCCTCGAGGACGGCGTCGCGGGCGGCCGCAGCCTGCTCGAGGCGCTTGCCGCGACCGAGGCGCTCGCGCACGTCGGCGGTGAGCTCGTCGGCGGTGTCGAACTCGGAGGCCATCTGGGCGAACTCGTCGTCGACCTCGGGGAGCTGCTGCTCCTGCACGCCGGTGACCTTGACCGTGACGTCGACGTCCTCGCCGACCAGGTCGCCACCGACGAGCTGGGACGCGAAGGTCTTCTCCTCGTCGGCCTTCATGCCGACCAGGGCCTCGTCGAGCCCGTCGAGCATGCCGCCGCGACCGACCTTGTAGGACATCCCGGAGACCTCGCCGCCCTCGACGGCCTCGCCCTCCTTGGCCGCGGTCAGGTCGATGGTGACGAAGTCGCCGTCGGCGGCCTCGCGCTCGACCTCGGTCAGGGTGCCGAAGCGCTCACGCAGCGCCTGGACCTGCTCCTCGACGTCGGCGTCGCTGATCTCGATGTCCTCGACCTCGGCCTCGAGGCCCTCGTAGGAGGGGAGCTCGAACTGCGGCTTGACGTCCACCTCGGCGGTGAACTCCAGGGCGTCGTTGTCCTCGAACTTGGTGACCTCGATCTCCGGCTGCGCCAGGGGCTCGAGCTCGTTCTCCTGCAGGGCCTCCATGTACTTCGCCGGGACGACCTCGTTGATCGCCTCGTCGAGGACGGCCCCGCGGCCGACCTGGCGGTCGATGACCGCCGGGGGCACCTTGCCGCGGCGGAAGCCGGGCACGTTGATCTGCTGAGCGATCTTCTTGTACGCCGCGTCGAGGCTCGGCTTGAGCTCCTCGAAGGGCACCTCGACAGTCAGCTTGGCCCGGGTCGGGGTCAAGTTCTCGACGGCGCTCTTCACAGGTTGTCTCCTCAATGTCTTCGTTGTCCCGCGCGGTGCACGGGAACCGGTGTGGTCGTCGGGGCAACGGGCGCTGTGCACCCGTCGGTCTCCCGGCCTCAGGGCAGCCTACTGGCCCCGCGACACGCCCCCGAAATCCCCCGATCGCCCCTGATCACGGACGGGACGTGAGGGGCGGGTGTGCCGGAGGGAACAGTCGGGGCGACAGGACTCGAACCTGCGGTCTCCTGCTCCCAAAGCAGGCGCGCTAGCCACTACGCTACGCCCCGCCAAGTGGGCCTCCTCCGCGTGGAGAGGGCCTGCTTGGAGCGGATGACGGGAATCGAACCCGCGTGATCAGTTTGGAAGACTGAGGCTCTACCATTGAGCTACATCCGCGTGCCGCCGACGGTGGCCGCGTGGCCGCCGTTTCTGGCGGTGTCATGGTGCCACACGGGTTCACCGCAGCCACAACCGCGTCGGCGTACCGCCCGGCCCGGACCGCGAGGGTCAGCGCCGGTGGACCAGCAGCAGGGCCCGGTCGTCGTTGCGCGACCCGAGCGCCCCGATGAGCCGGGCGGCGCCGTCCTCGAAGTCCCCACGCAGCAGGCGCTCCGCCTGCCCGAGCATCCGGTCGACGCCGAGCATGATGTCGCGATCGGACGTCTCGACCATGCCGTCGGTGTAGAGCAGCATCGCGTCGCCGTGCTTCATGACCCCCTCGACGCTGTCGTACGTCGTCCCGTCGATCAGGCCGAGCACCGGCCCCTCGGCCTCCAGCACCGACCACCGTCCGGAGCCGGCGGCGCGCAGCGCGGCCGGCGGGTGGCCCGCCGAGCGGATCTCGAAGCGTCCGGTCTGCAGGTCGAGCGAGAGGTGGACGGCCGTGGCGAACCCCTCGTCCCACTCCTGGTCGAGGAGGAAGTCGTTGGCCGCCACGAGGAACTCCTCGGGCGGCAGGGCCCTCAGCAGGCCGCCGAGCGCACCCGACAGCAGCAGGGCACGGGTGCCGGCGCCCTCTCCCTTGCCGGACACGTCGACCACCGCGACGTCGAGCCGGTCGTCGTGGCGGGCCGCCACCACGAAGTCGCCGGCGAACGCCGTACCGCCCGCCGAGCGCAGCTCGCTGCCGACGTGCCAGGTGTCGGGCAGGGCCGGGATGCGGCCCTGCTTGAGGATGCGGTCGCGCAGGTCGACGAGCATCGACTCGCCCCGCAGCCCGCCCACGCCCAGCCGGGAGCGCCGGAAGCTGGAGAGCAGGATGATGAAGCCGATGGCGAAGACCACCAGGACCGTCATCGCGATGCGCTTGGTGATATCGGGTTGCTGGGGCACGAGCACGGCCAGGAGCAGCAGCACGAACACGACGAACCACGGCAGCTGCCGCGGTCCGAGGACCAGGCTGCCGACCACCATCGGCACGATCAGGGTGTTGATCGGCGACCAGTCGGGGACCTTCCAGATGCAGATCGCGAGGCCCACGGTGACGGCCACCAGCACGACGAGGGTGAGCGAGTCCGGCGGCAGCCTGCGCAGGATCCTCGCCTCGAAGCGGCGGCCGACGCGCTGAGCGCCGGATCGGGGTGTGCTCATGTCCTCGGTCCTCGCGCGGGCTGTTGCGACGACTGTACGGCCCGGGAGCGGAACCTGGGCTGACATCGCGGACACCAGAAGACATTGCGGCCGGCGAGGACCTCGGTGCGCACCGTGGAGCCGCACACCAGGCACGGCTGGCCCGTGCGCCGGTAGACGTAGACCTCGCCGCCGTGGTCGTCGACGCGCGCGGGGCGACCCATCGCCTCCGGCGTGTGCTCGGGGCGCACGGTGTCGATCCGGTTGGCCACCACGCCCTGGGCCATGAGGACGACGAGGTCGTCCCAGACGGCTCGCCACTGCCCGATCCGGAGGGTGGCTCCCGGACGCTGGGGGTGGATGCCGTGCCGGAAGAGCACCTCGGCCCGGTAGACGTTGCCGACCCCGGCCAGCACGGCCTGGTCCATCAGCAGGTCGCCGATCGGTCGCTGGCTGGCCTTGATCCGTCGCCACGCCCGCCCGGGGTCGGCGTCGGGGCGCAGCGGGTCCGGACCGAGCCGGGCGATGATCTCGTCGCGCCGTGCGGGACCGATCAGCTCGCACTGCGTGGCGCCGCGCAGGTCGGCGTACGCCGTCGTCCCGCGGGTCCCGGCCGGCGGGAGGGCCACGAGGCGCAGCCGCACCTGGCCGACCGGCGGCGGGACCCGGTCGACGTCCGTGTGCACGTCGAAGGTCCCGATGAGCCCGAGGTGCACGTGCACGAGGTGGTCGTGCTCGAGCTCCACGAAGAGGTGCTTGCCCGCGGCGTCGGCGCCCCGCAGGATGCTCCCGTCGAGGATCGCGGCGTCGGCCGCGAACCGCCCCTGCGGACTGCCCACGTGGACGCGGCGGCCCGCGAAGGCGGTGGCGAGATCGGTGGCGAGCCGGCGGAGGGTGTGCCCCTCAGGCACCCGCGAAGCCCTCCAGGGCGGAGGCCGGCAGGGGCGGGAGCTCGCCGCTGGTCTCGTACGTCGCGAGCTGGTCGATGCGACGCACGTGGCGCTCCTCGCCGCTGAACGGCGTGGACAGGAAGACGTCCACGAAGCGCACCATGTCCTCGACGGGATGCATGCGACCGCCGACGGAGACGACGTTGGCGTCGTTGTGCTCGCGGGCCAGCGCCGCGGTCGCCTCGGACCAGACGAGCGCGCAGCGGATGCCCTCGACCTTGTTGGCGGCCATCTGCTCGCCGTTGCCGGACCCGCCGATCACGACGCCGAGGCTGTCGAGGCCCTCGGCGCGGTCGGCGGCGACGCCCTCGGCGGCCCGCAGGCAGAAGCAGGGGTAGTCGTCGACGGCGTCGTAGACGAAGGGGCCGTGGTCCACGGCCTCGTGGCCGTGGTCGACGAGCCACGTCATGAGGTGGTCCTTGAGCTCGAGGCCGGCGTGGTCGGAACCGAGGTGTACGCGCATGGCACCAGTCTCTCAGCCCGGACGAGCCCTCAGGCCAGGTGCTGGTCCACGAAGCCTGAGACCTGCCTCACCAACGGCTCGGACGCCGTGAACTGCGCGTGCCGGTAGAACCCGTGCGTCTGGCCCAGACAGCGGACGCCGACCGTGGTCACCCCTTCCTCGGCGAGCCGCCGGGCCAGCTCCTCCCCCTCGTCGCGCAGGGGGTCGTGCTCGGCGGTCGCCACGAACGTCGGCGGCAGCGTCGCGAGGCGCTCCGAGCGCAGCGGGGCCACGTCCGGCTCGTCCCAGGCCGAGACGTCGGCGTACTGCTCCCAGTACCAGCGCGCGTCCGCGGGGTCGAAGCCGCTGGCCGCGCCCTCGTCGTACGACGGGTGCCCACCGTGCGGCTCGAGGAACGGGTAGACCAGCGCGACCGCGGCGAACAGGCCCGGGTGTCGCAGCGCGGCGACCAGGGCGAGGTTGGCGCCGGCCGAGTCGCCGTGGACCGCCCAGCGGCCGGGCAGGTCCTGGCGCCCCAGCCAGCCGAGCGCGGTGTCGACGTCGTCGGGCGCGGCCGGGAAGGGGTGCTCCGGTGGGCGTCGGTACTCGACACTCAGCACGCGGCGTCCGCACCGGTTGGCCAGCCGGCGGCTGAAGCCGTCGTGGACGTCGATGTCGTTGAAGACGAAGCCGCCACCGTGCAGGTGCACGACGACGCCGTCCGCCGCCCCGTCGGGGACGTAGAGGCGGCACGGCACGCCGTCCGCGTCCACGTCGTCCACCGCGGCCACGTCCTCACGCGGCTCCCGGAGGCTGGCCTGCCGCGTCGCCTCGCGGTGGGCGGCCAGGTCGAAGCCGGGAGCGCGGAAGTCGGGACCGGCACCGGCCTGCACGGCCGCCTTCACCTCGGGGTACATGCCCCGCAGTCTGCCGCGGTCAGCGCACGATCTTGAAGTTGAAGGTCGCGGTCCCGAGCGAGCCCATCAGTCGCAGCCACACCGGGAGCAGCATCTCGGTGCCGCGCGCGGTGGAGAGGTCGCCGAGGTCGATCACGTCGGTGTGGCCGAACTCGGTGAGCATCGCGGTGGCGATCGCCTTGGCCTCGGCGTCGTCGCCGGAGACGAAGACGCTGCTGGTCTCGGGCAGCAGGTCGGGGCGCACCATCAGGTCCGCGGTGAGGGTGTTGAGCGTCTTGACGACCCGGGCCTGCGGGAACGCGCGCTGGATCTGCTCCCCCAGCGAGTCGGTGTCCTTCACGAACAGGGTGGGCGGGAAGCCGGCCGAGAAGTCGAGCGGGTTGCTGATGTCCACCAGCACCTTGCCGGCCAGGTGTTCCGCGCCGGCCGAGCCCAGCAGGTCGAGCGCGGCCAGGCCGCTGCCCGCGTGGACCACGACCTCCGCGCCGGCGGCGGCGTCGGCGAAGGTCGCCAGCGAGACGCCGGAGTGATCGGCGGCCCAGGCGGCGTACGGCGCGTCACCGTCGGTGCGGGCCAGCGTGGCCTCCGGGTCCCTTGTGCCGATGACGACCTCGTGGCCGAGCTCGGCGAGGCGGGCTGCGACGGTGCGACCGACCGCGCCGGTGCCGAGCACTGCGTACTTCATGGTTCCTCCAGGGATCGTGGTTGCAGACAGATCTGTCTACCTGTCGACGACGTTAACAGACAGACCGGTCTGCCCACAAGGTAGACTGGCCGTCATGACGACGACCGCCACGGCCTCCCCCGCCCGCGAGCGCATCCTCACCACCGCGTTCGCGCTGTTCTACGCGCACGGCATCCGCGGGGTCGGGATCGATCGCATCATCGACGAGGCCGGCGTGGCCAAGGCGACGTTCTACAAGCACTTCCCGGCCAAGGACGACCTGGTGCTGGCCTACCTCGACCGCGTCGACGAGGCCTGGACCGGTCAGCTGCACGCCGCGGCCACCGCCGCCGGACCGGACCCGTCGGCACAGCTCGTCGGCGCCTTCGACGCCCTGGGCACCGCGTGCCGTCGCGACGGCTACCGCGGGTGCGCCTTCATCAACGCCGCCGCGGAGAACCCCGCCGGCAGCCGCGTCCACGACCGGACCCTGGCCCACAAGGAGGCCGTGCGCACCTGGATGACCGCCTTGGCGGGCGAGGCGGGCGCCCCCGACCCCGGGGGCCTGGCCCGGACCCTCACCCTGCTGCTGGACGGTGGTCTGGCGAGCGGCGCCCTCGACGCCCGACCGGACGCCCCGGCCGCGGCCCGCGCCGCGGCGGAGGTCCTGGTGGCCGGGGCGGTGGCCGCTCCCACGAACTGACAGATTTTGATTTCTGTCATTCCTCGGGCAGTCTGAGGGCATGACCACTCACGACCTGCCCACGTCCCCTCGCACCCTCGGCACCACCGGTCCTCGCGTGTCCTCCCTCGGACTGGGCCTGATGGGCATGTCCGACCTCTACGGCCCCAACGACGAGGCCGAGAGCATCGCGACCATCCATGCGGCGCTGGACGCGGGCGTGACCCTTCTCGACACCGGCGACTTCTACGGCATGGGCCACAACGAGCTCCTGGTGCGCGACGCGCTCCGAGGACGCGACCGCGACAGCGCGGTGCTCAGCGTGAAGTTCGGGGTGCTGCGCGGGCCGGACGGCAGCTGGAACGGGGTCGACACCCGGCCCGTCGCGATCAAGAACGCGCTCGCCTACACGTTGCGTCGCCTCGGCGCCGACCACGTCGACATCTACCGCCCCGCCCGCCTCGACCCCCGGGTTCCCGTCGAGGAGACCGTGGGCGCCCTCGCCGAGCTGGTGCAGGCCGGCTACGTCCGCCACATCGGTCTCTCCGAGGTGGGCGCGGACACACTGCGTCGGGCCCAGGCCGTGCACCCGATCAGCGACCTCCAGATCGAGTACTCCCTCATCTCCAGGGGCATCGAGGACGACATCCTCCCCGTCGCCCGTGAGCTCGGCATCGGCATCACGGCGTACGGCGTGCTCTCGCGCGGCCTCATCTCCGGTCACTGGACCGCTGATCGCGACACCGCCGACTTCCGTAGTCACCTCCCCCGTTTCGCCGGGAACAACCTCGAGCGCAACCTCGCGCTCGTCGAGGCCCTGCGCGAGATCGCGGCGGCCAAGGACGCGACCGTCGCACAGGTGGCGATCGCCTGGGTCTCGGCCCAGGGCGACGACATCGTGCCGCTGGTGGGCGCCCGCAGTCGCGAGCGGCTGTCCGAGTCCCTCGCGGCCCGCGACCTGGTGCTCGACCACGACGACCTGGCCGCCATCGCGGCGGCGGTCCCCGCCGGGGCCGCGGCCGGCGACCGCTACGACGCCGCCCAGATGTCGCACCTGGACAGCGAGCGGTGACGGAGCGCTCCATGACCACGACACCAGGACCGCTGACCGCCGAGGCCATCCTCGACACGGCCGAGCAGGTGCTGCGACGCCACGGGCCGGCCAAGACATCCGTCGTCGACGTGGCGCGGGCCCTGGAGGTGAGCCACGGGACCGTCTACCGCCACTTCGCCAGCAAGGCGGCGTTGCGCGATGCCGTCACCGAGCGGTGGCTCGACCGGGTCTCGGCCCCGCTCGCACCGATCGTCGAGGGTCCCGGCAGCGCCACCCGACGCCTTCACGACTGGCTGGTGGCGCTGTCGTCGACCAAGCAGTCGATGGCGGCCGACGACCCGGAGCTCTTCGCCACGTTCCACCAGCTGACGATCGCCGCCCGGGAGGTGGTCGACGCGCACGTCGAGCACCTGGCCCGCCAGCTGCGCGACATCATCGCGTCCGGCATGGAGAGCGGGGAGCTCGTCCCCGGCGACGCGGACCGCGACGGGTGGGCCGTCCTGCACGCCACGGCACGGTTCCACCACCCCGCCTTCGCCGCGGAGTGGGGACGCCACGGCCTCGCCGAGGAGCTGGAGGCCGTCATCCGACTCCTGCTGGACGGTCTCCGGCCACGCTGATCCGTGCCCGTGCCCGTGACGCGGGTCAGGCCCCGAGCCGCTTCTCGAACCACCAGCCGGCATCGGGGTTGCCGTTGTAGTCCTCGACCTCGCGGTACCCCGACGAGCGGTAGAGCGCGACGGCGGGCGCCATGTCCCGCCCGGTGTCGAGGCGGACCACGGTGGCCCCGAGCGCGACCGCCTCGGACTCCAACCGAGTGACGAGACGACGGGCCAACCCGCCCCCGCGCGCCGACGGGTCGACGAACATCCGCTTGAGCTCGGCCACGCCGGGCGCCAGCAGGCGCACGCCGCCGCAGGCGACCGCCTCGTCGCCGCGCCAGCCCACAAGCCAGGCGCCGAGGGGGGCCCGGAGCTGGTCCGGGGTCACGCCGCCGGACCAGCCGTGGTTGAGGGTGACGCCGAGCCCGACGAGCTCGGCCTCGTACGCCGCGAGCATCCGCACCGACTCCGCCGAGTCGGCGGCGTCGACCCGCAGCTCGACGTCAGCCGCCAAGGCGGGCCAGCTCCTCCTCGACCACCGACGGGTCCAGCTTGGTGAAGACCGGCGTCGGCTTGTCGATCCTCGCGCCGACCGTCACCGGTCGGGACTCCCAGGCCGGGGTGGAGCTGTAGTCACCGGTGATGACGGGGTACGACGTGAGCCCGGCACCGTTGTCGGGCTCGAGCTCGTCGACCTGCTCGATCCGCGGCATCGGCATGAGGTCGCCCTCGCCGCCGAGGACGCGGTGCACCTTGTTGGCGGCGTGCGGCAGGAAGGGCGAGAGCAGGATGTTGCAGTCGGAGACGCACTGGGCGGCGACGTGCAGCACGGTGGCGAGCCGCTCGCGCTGCGACTCGTCCTTCATCTTGTAGGGCTCGGTCACGGTGAGGTACTTGTTGACCTCGCCCACCACGCGCATCGCCTCCGCGGTGGCCGCCCGGAGGCGGTGGTGGCCCAGCAGGTCGCCGATGGTCTCGAAGCCGGTGCGCACGGCGGTCAGGACGGCCTCGTCGACGGGTTCGAGCTCACCGCGGGCCGGGATCTCACCGAAGCTCTTTGCGAGCATGGTGGCCGTGCGGTTGACCAGGTTGCCCCAGCCGGCGACGAGCTCGGAGTTGTTGCGGGTGACGAAGTCGGCCCAGGTGAACGCCGCGTCGGAGGTCTCGGGCCCGGCCGCGCAGATGAAGTAGCGCAGCGGGTCGGGGCCGTAGCGCTCCAGGAAGTCTCCGACGTACAGCACGTGGCCACGGGAGGTGGAGAACTGCTGGTCACCCATCGTGAGGTACTCCGAGGAGACGACCTCGGTCGGCAGGTTGAGGACGCCGTACTCCCCCGGCTCGCCACCGCGCGATCCCTGGCCGTTGTAGGCGAGCAGCTCCGCGGGCCAGATCTGGGAGTGGAAGACGATGTTGTCCTTGCCCATGAAGTAGTACGACAGGGCGTCGGGGTCGTTCCACCAGTCGCGCCACCGGTCGGGCTCTCCGAGGCGACGCGCCCACTCGATGGAGGCGGAGAGGTAGCCGATGACCGCGTCGAACCAGACGTAGAGGCGCTTGGTGGTCTGGCCCTCCCAGCCCGGCACCGGGATGCCCCAGTCGATGTCGCGCGTCATCGCCCGCGGTCGGATCTCCTTGAGGATGTTCTGGCTGAACTTGATGACGTTGGGACGCCACGTGCCGCTGGCGGCACGCTCCTGGAGCCACTCCCCCAGGGCGTCGGCCAGCGCGGGCAGGTCGAGCAGGAAGTGCTGGGTGTCGACGAACGACGGCGTCTCGCCGTTGATCTTCGAGCGCGGGTTGATCAGCTCGGTGGCGTCGAGCTGGTTGCCGCAGTTGTCGCACTGGTCGCCGCGCGCGTCGCCGTACCCGCAGATCGGGCAGGTGCCCTCGATGTAGCGGTCCGGCAGGGTGCGGCCCGTCGAGGGGCTGATGGCGGCCTGCGTGGTCTGCTCGACCATGTAGCCGTTGGCCAGCACGGTGCGGAACATCTCCTGCACCACGCCGTAGTGGTTCCCGGTCGTCGTGCGGGTGAACAGGTCGTAGGACAGGCCCAGGTCGCTGAGGTCCTTGACGATGATCGCGTTGTTGCGGTCGGCGAGGTCCTTGGCGCTCACGCCCTCCTGGTCGGCCGTGACCAGGATCGGGGTGCCGTGCTCGTCGGTGCCGCTGACCATGAGGACCTGGTGACCCGCCATCCGCATGTACCGACTGAAGACGTCGGAGGGCACACCGAAACCGGCCACGTGGCCGATGTGGCGCGGGCCGTTGGCGTACGGCCAGGCAACTGCGGAGAGGACATGGGTCATGCCCCGAATCCTAGTGAGCCCTCGCCAGCGCGTTTCCCCCGGTCGCTAGCGTCGAGACCATGCAGACACTGATCGCGGAAGACCTGCTGCTGCTCCTGCTCGATGACGAGAAGGGGACCCTGGCCGCCTCCGACAAGGTCCAGCCGCTGCTCGGGGGCGCGCTGCTCCTCGAGCTGGCGCTGGACGGACGGGTCGAGGTGAGCGAGAAGTCGAGCCGGTGGAGCACGGCGAAGGTCGCCGCCATCGGTACGCCGCCCGGCGAGCCGGTGCTCGACGCGGCGTGGGCCCGGGTGGCGGAGAAGCCGCGCACGGCGCAGGACCTGGTGACCCGGTTGGGCAAGGGCACCAAGGACGCACTGCTCGACCGCCTGGCCGCCCGCGGCCTCGTGGAGCGGCACGACGGCAGGCTGCTCGGGCTGTTCCCGCACACCACCTGGCCCGCCCGCGACGCCCGCCACGAGGAGTCGGTGCGCGCGCTCCTGCAGGGCGCCCTGGTCCAGGGCCTCACCCCCGACCCGCGGACCTCGGCCCTCATCGCGCTGCTGTCCGCCATCGACCACGCGCACAAGGTCGTCGACCTCGGCGACGTACCGGCCCGCGAGGCCAAGCGGCGTGCGAAGGAGGTCTCCGAGGGCGCCTGGGCGGCGACGGCCGTCAAGGACGCGGTGGTCGCGGCCCAGGCCGCGGTGACGGCGGCGATCGTCGCCACCACCGTCACCGCGTCGAGCAGCTGATCAGGTGAAGTCGAGGTCTCCGGTGCGGCTGCGCTTGAGCTCGTAGAAGTACGGGAACTTCGCGACCGCGACCGCGCCGTCCCACAGGTCCACGGCGTCCTGGCCGCGGGGGATCTTGCTCAGCACCGGCCCGAAGAACGCCGCACCCTCGATGTGGATGGTCGGCGTGCCGACGTCGTCGCCGACGGCGTCCATGCCCTCGTGGTGGGAGGCCGCGACGGCCTGGTCGAGGGAGGTGTCGTCCATGGCGTCGACCAGGTCGGCGTCCATGCCGGCCTCGGCGAGCGAGGCCACGACCATCTCGCGGTCCAGGTCGGCCTTCTGGAGGTGGATGCGGTTGCCCATCGCGGTGTAGAGGTCGACGAGTCGCGCGTTGCCGTGACGCTCCTCGGCGGCGATGCAGACCCGCACCGGGCCCCACGCCGGCGCGAGCATCTCGCGGTAGGAGTCGGGGATGTCCTTGTCCTTGTTGAGGTACGCCAGGGACATCACGTGCCACGTGAGGTCGATGTCGCGCTGCTGCTCGACCTCCAGGATCCACCGTGAGGTGATCCAGGCGAACGGGCACAGCGGGTCGAACCAGAAGTCTGCCTTCGTCATGTCGTCAATCAACCACACGACGGGTCACTCGATTCCCGCTGGCGGCGAGTGGTTGGATGACCGACATGCCTGGAACCAACCTCACCCGGGACGAGGCCGCCACCCGCGCCGCCCTCCTGGACATCACGTCGTACGCCGTCGACCTCGATCTCACCACCCATGAGACGACCTTCGGCTCCACCACCACCCTGGAGTTCACCTGCCGGGAGCCGGGGAGCGCGACCTTCGCCGACCTCGTCGACGCGACCGTGCACGAGATCACCCTCAACGGTCGCTCGCTGGACCCCGCGACGGCGTACGCCGACAGCCGCATCCAGCTCGACGACCTCCAAGCCACCAACACGCTCGTCGTGCGCGCCGACTGCACCTACTCCAACACCGGCGAGGGCCTGCACCGGTTCGTGGACCCCGCCGACGACCGGGTCTACCTCTACAGCCAGTTCGAGGTGCCGGACGCGCGCCGCGTGTTCACCACCTTCGAGCAGCCCGACCTCAAGTCCACCTTCACGTTCACCGTGACCGCGCCCGAGGCCTGGAAGGTCGTCTCGAACGCCCCGACCCCCGCGCCGACGGCGCAGGGTGACGGCACCGCCGTCTGGAGCTTCCCCGCGACCGAGCGGATGTCGACGTACATCACCGCGATCGTCGCCGGCGAGTACCACGAGGTGCTCGACATGTACGAGGGCAAGTTCGGCAAGATCCCGCTCGGTCACTACTGCCGCCAGTCGCTGGTGGAGTACATGGACACCGACGTGCTCGTCGAGCTCACCAAGCAGAGCTTCGAGTTCTTCGAGGAGAAGTTCGACTTCCCCTACCCGTTCCACAAGTACGACCAGCTCTACGTGCCGGAGTACAACATGGGCGCGATGGAGAACGCCGGCTGCGTGACCCTGCGCGACGAGTACCTCCCGCGCTCGCGCCAGTCCCGCTCGTTCTTCGAGTTCCGCGCCTCCGTCATCACCCACGAGATGGCCCACATGTGGTTCGGCGACCTCGTCACCATGAAGTGGTGGGACGACCTCTGGCTCAACGAGTCCTTCGCCGAGTGGGCCTGCTACTGGTGCGAGGCCGAGGCCACCGAGTACACCGACGCGTGGACCGGCTTCGCCAACGCCCGCAAGCAGACCGGCTACCGCGCCGACCAGCTGCCCTCGACGCACCCGATCGCGGCCGACAACGTCGACCTGCACGCCGTCGAGGTCAACTTCGACATGATCACCTACGCCAAGGGCGCCTCGGTGCTCAAGCAGCTCGTCGCGTGGGTCGGCCTGGACGCGTTCGTGGCCGGCATCCGGCAGTACTTCAAGGACCACGCCTTCGGCAACACCGAGTTCTCCGACCTGCTGGCCGCGCTGGAGAAGTCCTCGGGCCGCGAGCTCACGTCGTGGGCGCAGGAGTGGCTGCAGACGGCGGGCGTCAACACCCTCGCCCCGGCCTTCGAGCTCGACGCCGACGGCAGCTACACGTCCTTCTCCGTCACCCAGACCGCCCACCCGGACTGGCCGACGCTGCGCCGCCACCGCCTCGGCATCGGCCTGTACGACGACGTCGACGGAGCCCTCGTCCGGCGCCAGTACCTCGAGGTGGACGTCGAGGGTGCGACCACCGACGTGGCCGCGCTCGTCGGCACCGCCCAGCCGGCGCTGCTCCTGCTCAACGACGAGGACCACGCCTACGCCAAGATCCGCCTCGACGAGCGCTCGCTGGCCACGGTCATCGACGGCCTCTCCCGCGTCGAGGACTCGCTGGCCCGAGCCCTGGTCTGGGGTGCGGCCTGGGACATGACCCGCGACGCCGAGATGGCGGCCTCCGACTGGGTCCGCCTCGTGCTGGCCAACATCGGCTCGGAGACCGACTCGTGGGGCGTCACGCGGATCCCCTCGATGGCCGCGATGGCGGTCAACCGCTACTCGGCCCCCGCGCACAGGGACGCCCTCAAGGCCGAGTGGGAGCAGGGCCTGCGCGGCCTGTTCCTCGACGCCGAGAGCGGCAGCGACCACCAGCTGACCTTCGCCCGGGCCTACGCCGCGGCCGCCCGCAGCGACGCGGCGTACGACGACCTCCAGGGCCTGCTCGACGGTTCGTTCACCGTCGAGGGCATGGCGGTCGACCAGGACTTCCGCTGGGAGCTCATCACCGCGCTGGCCCGCGGCGGGCGCATCGGCGAGGCCGAGATCGACGCCGAGCTCGGGCGCGACAACACCATCTCCGGCAAGGAGAAGGCCGCCGCCGCCCGGGTCGCCCAGCCCACCGCCGACGCGAAGGCCGCCGGCTGGTCGGCGATCCTCGACCCGGCCACGGCCAACGAGACCTCGCGGGAGATGGTCTTCTCCATCTTCCGGTCCGACCAGGACGAGGTCGTTGCGCCGTACGTGGAGGAGTTCCTCGACGCGGCCCACACGGTCATCGACAGGCTGGGCTTCCACAAGGCCTCGGTCGTGCTCGAGTACGGCTTCCCGCTGGCCGTCGGCTCCCCCGAGGTCGTGGCCCGCCTCGACGAGTGGCTCGCCGCGTCGCCCGACGCCCCCACGGGTGCCGTGCGCTACGTCGGCGAGGCACGTGCCGACATCGCCCGGGCCCTGGCCGCGCAGGAGCGCGACGCCCGCTGACCCATCCGACAGGGCGGTGACTCAGCCACATTTCCCGGACGGGGAACGTGGGTGAGTGACCGCCCTGTCGGCATGTCGGGGGGACGCGCCGAGGTGGCGGTGATCCAGCCTCGAGATCAGCGGCGGGAATGTGGGTGGCTCACCGCTGCCCGCGAGTCGGGCGACGGTACGCCGGTCAGCTGCCGGCGTGCAGGGTGTTCTGCGGGCGTGCGTGCTCGGCGAGCATCGCGATGGCGCGCGTGAGTCCACCCACGAAGTCGCCGGCCGCGAAGTCCGACTCCAGCTGCAGCACGGCCAGCTCGACCTCGGGGTCGGTGAGGTGGCGGCGCACCTCGGTGCCGGTGACGACCTCGATGACGCGAGCCGTCGGGTCGACCAGCAGCATCAGGCTGCGGCTCGGCGCCACCAGGCTGGCGTGCAGGCGCTGGGCGTAGGCGCGCGAGTCTCCCTCGACCGCGCCGATGAAGACCGAGAACTCGAAGCGGCACAGCGCCTCGGCGGCTCGGATGGACCGGTCGATCTCGGCGYTCTCCCGCGAGCTCAGCTCGCGGGAGCGACTGTCACCAGCGGCCACGGGCTCCACCCGTCTCGTCGGTGGTGGCGCCGGCCTCGAGCTCCTTGGCGCCCTGGCGGGGGCCACCGAACCACTGGTCGTCGGCCGCGCCCGGCGCGATCTTCTCGCCGCGGATGATCGCCGGGAGGTAGGTGAGGACCACGATGCCCACGAACAGGAGCATCGGGATGCCGGCGAGGATCATCAGGGCGTGCAGCGTGTCGACCTGCTCGGGGTCGCTCCAGCCCTCGGGGACGTCCGCGCTCGCCGGAGCCGCGAGAGCCATCACGGCCAGACCTGCGGAGACCGCCGCGGCGCGGGCCACGCGGCGCGAACGCCGACGGACGGAGAGGCTGGACGAGGGCTCGGACGTGATCACGAGGGACACGATATCGGCTCCTGCTCCCGCGCTCGTCGCCGTCCTCCCGTCGGATCGGTCACACACCGTCGCGGGGACTTGGGTTGGCCGCTCAGATCGCCATACTGGCCCGATGCTCTCGCTCAACGGACCCTGCGCCGACGACGCATCCATCTGCAACTTCGTCTACTCCGAGACCGACAGCACGGTCGCGGCGAACATCGCCGACTGGGTGGTCGGCAAGCCCCTCGCCCTGCTCGGCCTGGCCCTGGTGGGGCTGATCGTCCGGTGGGTCATGCACCGGGTCATCGACCGTCTCGTCAAGCGGGCCGAGACCGGGATGCTCCCCACCCGGGTGAGCCGCGCGGTCACCGGCGGAAAGGTGGGCACGGCCCTCAACCTCCACGAGGCCGCCGGAGCCACGCGGCGGGTGCAGCGCGCCCAGACGATGGGGACACTGCTCAAGAGCATCGTCACCGGGATCATCCTGGCGATCGTCGTGACGATGATGCTGAGCGAGATCGGCGTCAACATCGCGCCCATCATCGCCAGCGCCGGGATCCTGGGCCTCGCGCTCGGCTTCGGCGCCCAGAGCCTCGTCTCGGACTTCCTGTCCGGCATCTTCATGATCTTCGAGGACCAGTACGGCGTCGGGGACGTCGTCGACCTCGGCGAGGCCTCCGGCACCGTGGAGGCGGTCAGCCTGCGCGTCACGCGCCTGCGCGACGTCAACGGCACGGTCTGGTACGTCCGCAACGGCGAGATCCTCCGTGTCGGCAACATGAGCCAGAACTGGGCGCGCACCGTGCTGGACGTCACCGTCGGGTACACCGAGGACCTGGTGCAGGTCCGGCGGGTCCTGCAGGAGGTCGCCCACGACCTGTGGGACGACGAGGACTTCCGCGGCCTGGTGATCGAGGAGCCGGAGGTGTGGGGCGTCGAGTCGCTCGGCGTCGACGGGATCGTCGTCCGGGTCACGCTCAAGACCGCACCGCTGGAGCAGTGGGGCGTGGCGCGGGAGATGCGGGCACGCATCAAGGCCCGCTTCGAGCACGAGGGGATCAACCTCGCCGTGGCGCAGCGCGTCATGTGGCAGGAAAGTGCTCCCGCCGCCGCCACGCACGCGGGGAGCGACGCGGGTCCGGAACCCCAGGGCTAGGCGTGCCCAGCCCGGACGGGTCCCGGACCCTGCCGTCCGGGTCAGGAGAGTGCGGCGTCCAGCGTGATCGGGACGGCCGAGAGCGCCTGGGAGACCGGGCAGCCGGCCTTGGCCTCCTCGGCGAGCTTCACGAAGGTCTCGTTGTCGAGGCCCTCGACGACACCGCGGACCGTGATCTTGATGCCGGTGATGCCGGTGCCGGGGGTGAAGTCGACGGCGGCCTGGGTGTCGAGCGCGGTCGCCGGCGTGTCGTTCTTGGCCAGGCCGTTGGAGAAGGCCATCGAGAAGCAGGACGAGTGGGCGGCCGCGATGAGCTCCTCGGGGCTGGTCTTGCCGTTGGCCTCCTCGGCGCGGGAGGGCCACGACACGTCGTACGTGCCGATCCCGGAGGACTCCAGGGTGACCTTGCCGGCGCCCTCGAAGAGGGTGCCCTCCCAGTGAGTGGTCGCAGTGCGGGTCGTGGGCATGCTGAGCTCCTGTTGCGTCGGGGACACGGTTCCTCCGGAGTCTTCCACGCCCACCCACGTCTCCCGATGCGGCCGTCTCACCCTCCGCTCGGCACAATGGCCCGGTGAGCACCTTCTACGACGAGATCGGCGGCGAGGAGACGATCCGCCAGATCGTGCACACCTTCTACGAGGGCGTGGCGCAGGACGAGGTGCTTCGCCCGCTCTACCCGGAGGAGGACCTCGCTCCCGCCGAGGAGCGCTTCGCGCTGTTCCTGGTCCAGTACTGGGGCGGGCCGACGACCTACTCGGACACGCGCGGGCACCCCCGGCTGCGGATGCGGCACGCGCCCTTCGCGGTGACCCCGCTCGCGGCCGAGCGCTGGTTGGTGCACTTCCGCGCCGGGCTCGACAAGGCGTCGCTGCCGCCCGAGCAGGACGCCCGGTTCTGGGACTACGTCACCCACGCGGCCCAGTTCATGGTCAACACCCTGGAGTGAGGCCGGCCGTCGACCGGGCGCTCAGGCCTCCAGCGCGGCCAGCATCGCCGCGCGGTGCTCGGGACCGGGGTCGACCGAGCGTCCGGTGACCGGGTCGAAGCAGACCAGCACCACCCGCGCCCGGGAGAGCACCAGGTCTCCGTCGCGGATCTCGGACTCGATGGTGAAGGACCGCGTCCCGACGTGGGTGACCCGCGACCACACGTCGTACGGCTCCGGACGGAAGAGGATCGGAACCTTGTAGTCGACGTCGGTCTGGGCGACCACGACCCGGGTCTCGCCGGCACCGGGCATGTGCTCGACGAGGTCGCGCATCAGCGGGATGCGCGACTCCTGGAGGTACTCGAAGTACTTCACGTTGTTGACGTGCCCGTAGACGTCGACATCGGAGAAGCGCACGTGGAGGGGGAAGTGGCCCGGCTCCCAGGACTGCACCGGGCGCAGCCGCGGGCTCCCGGGACCGCCCTCCTCGAGGAAGGGCGCGAGCACGCCCTTCTCCTCGGGTGTGAGGCGTCGAGGGCGCTCGATGGCGAAGACGTACGGCGTCAGGACGGTGCTGGCCCGGACGTACGTCGTGCGGACGCCGTCCGCGTCCTCGTCGAAGATCTCGTAGGCCATCGTGAAGCTGGCCGCGCGGACCTCGGTGACCCAGCACTCGATGCTGACCGGTCGGAAGCGGAAGGTCAGCGGAGCGAGGTACGCGACCTCGTGGCGCACCACCACGACGCCCTCGGCCAGGTCGTCGGCCCGCGCGTCAGGGGCGTGGAGGCGCAGCATGTCGACCCGCGCCTCCTGCAGGTAGTCGACGTACACCACGTTGTTGACATGGCCCAGGAGGTCGAGGTCGGCCCAGCGGAGGGGGCACTCGTAGCGATGGCGCACGACTCGATGGTCGCAGAGTCCGGCGCCGCGTGGCGCGTGGCGCCGCCCGCTGGATCAGTGGGGATCGATCAGTGCGCGAAGTGCAGCTGGCCGTAGTAGGTGCCGATCGACTCGGAGCGGGCGAGGCGCACGCGGTGGTTGACCACGAAGAAGTCGGTGGCGACGGCGACGACGGCGACCAGGGCCACGGCGGCGACGACGAAGAACGCGGTGACGAAGGGGGCGATGTTCGGAAGCATCTGGAAGGTCATGGCAAGTCCTTTCTACATCTGTAGAATCTCTACATTTGTAGAGACTACGCCGCCCCCGCCGGGTCCACAAATGCGGCGGTAGTGTCGTCGCTCACCCCAGGAGGTCCGTTGCCCGCACCGCAGTCCCCCCGTCGCCGCGAGATCCTCGACGCCGCCGTCGTGGTGCTGGCGGGTCACGGACTGAAGGGGCTGACCCACCGGGGCATCGACCGGCAGGCCGGACTGCCCGAGGGCAGCTCGTCGGCCTACTTCCGCAGCCGTGCCGCGCTCCAGCAGGCCGTGGCCGAGCACGTCTCGGACCGGCTGGTCCAGGACGTCGCCGACCTGTCCGACACCCTGGCCGCCGGCGACCACAGCGTGGCCCAAGCGGTCCTCGAGACCGGGGCGCTCTTCCGCCGCTGGCTCTCCCACCCCGAGCTGGTGCTGGCCCGTCTCGAGCTCACCCTCGCCGCGACCCGCGACGACGAGCTGGCGGTGGCGATGACCTCCTGGCGCGCACAGCTCGTCGAGCTCGTACGACGCACGCTCGGGGCCGGCGGTCGCCCCGACGACGCCACCCACGCCGCCACCATCGTGGCGGCCCTGGACGGGGTGCTCCTCGCCGCCCTGCAGCGCCCCGCCGGACAGCGGCCGGCGTTCCTGCGCTCGAGCCTGGAGCTGCTCCTCGGGTCGCTGGTCGAGCCACCGGCTCCCGCATGACCCAGACCACACGAGAACGTGTTCCACCTGTGTGCGAGCCCGTCTAGGGTGAGCCACGCGACACCCGACCGTCCCCGAGATCCGGAGTTCCCATGCCTGAGGCAGTGATCGTTTCCGTAGCGCGTTCCCCCATCGGCCGCGCCAACAAGGGGTCCCTGGTGGACTTCCGGCCCGACGACCTGAGCGCCCTGATCGTGCGGGCCGCGCTGGACAAGATCCCCGACCTCGACCCGCACACGGTCGACGACCTCTACCTCGGCTGCGGCCTGCCCGGTGGCGAGAGCGGCAACAACATGGGCCGGGTCGTCAACGTCCTCAACGGCATGGACGACGTCCCCGGCGCGACCATCACCCGCTACTGCGCCTCCTCGGTGCAGACCACCCGGATGGCCTTCCACGCCATCAAGGCCGGCGAGGGCGACATCTTCATCTCCGCCGGCGTCGAGACGGTGTCCCGGTTCTCCAAGGGCACCTCCGACCACATCCCCCACACCGTCAACCCCCTCTTCGGCGACGCCCAGACGCGCACCGCGAAGACCGCCGAGGGTGGCGTGGACTGGCACGACCCCCGCGAGGACGGCCAGCTCCCCGACGCCTACATCGCCATGGGCCAGACGGCCGAGAACGTCGCCCGCATGCGCGGCCTGTCGCGCCAGGAGCTCGACGAGTTCGGCGTGCGGTCGCAGAACCTCGCCGAGAAGGCCATCAACGACGGCTTCTGGGCCCGCGAGATCACTCCCGTCACCACCCCCGACGGCACCGTCGTGTCCACCGACGACGGTCCGCGGGCCGGCGTCACCTACGACGCGATCAAGGACCTCAAGCCGGTCTTCCGCCCGGACGGCGTGGTCACCGCCGGCAACTGCTGCGCCCTCAACGACGGCGCCGCCGCGGTGGTCGTCATGTCCGACACCAAGGCCGCCGAGCTCGGACTCACCCCGCTCGCGCGGATCGTCTCCACCGGCGTCTCCGGCCTGTCCCCCGAGATCATGGGCCTCGGCCCCGTCGAGGCGACCAGGCGCGCGCTGGCGCACGCCAACATGAGCATCGGCGACATCGACCTCGTCGAGATCAACGAGGCGTTCGCCGCCCAGGTGGTGCCGTCCTACCAGGACCTGGGCATCGACATCGACCGCCTCAACGTCAACGGCGGCGCAATCGCGGTCGGCCACCCCTTCGGCATGACCGGCGCCCGCCTCCAGAACACGATGATCAACTCGCTGGACTGGCACGACAAGACCACCGGTCTGATCACCATGTGCRTCGGCGGCGGCCAGGGCATGGCGCTGATCCTCGAGCGCATCGGCTGAGGCCCGCCCCGGGCGGTTCGGCTGCACGGCCGGACCGCCATGGTTAGGGTCGAGGCCGACGGGCACGGTCCCGTCCCCCGACACCGCACAAGGAGAACGCCACCATGTCCCCCGTAGCCCACGAGCCCCAGTGGCTCGACGAGGACCAGCAGCGCTCGTGGCGCGCCCTCGTGGTCGGCACGACCCTCCTCATGGACCGCCTCGACGACGACCTCCGGCGGGAGTTCAACATCTCGCTCACCGAGTACGAGATCCTCGTCCGGCTCTCGGAGCGTCCCGGGCGGTCCCTGCGGATGGCCCAGCTCGCCGACGCCCTGGCCCACTCCCGCAGCCGGGTGACCCACACGGTCGACCGCATGCAGCGGGCCGGGTACGTCGTCCGTGGCAGCACCCCCGAGGACGGCCGCGGCATCGTCGCGACGATGACCGACAAGGGCTACGAGCTGCTGGTGGAAGCGGCCCCCCGCCACGTCGAGGGCGTCCGCGCCCACCTCGTCGACCGCGTCGACGGCACGGACTTCGCGGCCGTGGGCCGCGCGATGGACGCAGTCACCGACCACCTCATCAGCGCGCACCCGGAGATGGACCTGCGCCACGGCGCCGCCGGCTCCTGACCCACCCGGTCACCTGGGGGCACCGCACGAGGACGGCCCGGCACGCGATGCGTGCCGGGCCGTCGTACGTGCTCGTCCTGGGTCTTGCGGGTGCGTCAGTCGCGCGTCAGGCGGCGGTGCGTCACCCGGTGCGGACGGGCGGCCTCGACGCCGAGGCGCTCGATCTTGTTCTCCTCGTAGGAGGCGAAGTTGCCCTCGAACCAGAACCACTTGGCGGGGTCCTCGTCGTCGCCCTCCCACGCCAGGATGTGGGTGGCGACGCGGTCCAGGAACCACCGGTCGTGCGAGGTGACCACGGCACAGCCCGGGTAGTCGAGCAGGGCGTCCTCGAGCGCGGAGAGCGTCTCGACGTCCAGGTCGTTGGTGGGCTCGTCGAGCAGCAGCACGTTGCCGCCCTGCTTGAGCGTCAGCGCGAGGTTGAGACGGTTGCGCTCACCACCGGAGAGGACACCGGCCTTCTTCTGCTGGTCGGGGCCCTTGAAGCCGAACGAGGCGACGTACGCCCGCGAGTTCATCTCGAAGTTGGCGACCTTGATGAAGTCGAGCCCGTCGGAGACGACCTCCCACACGTTCTTCGTGGGGTCGATGCCGCCGCGGCTCTGGTCGACGTAGGAGAGCTTGACCGTCTGCCCGACCACGAGCTCGCCGCTGTCGGGCTTCTCATCACCCGTGATCATCCGGAACAGCGTGGTCTTGCCGACACCGTTGGGACCGACGATGCCGACGATGCCGGCACGGGGCAGCGTGAAGGAGATGTCGTTCCACAGCGTGCGGCCCTCGAAGCCCTTCACCAGGTGACGGCCCTCGAGCACCACGTCACCGAGCCGCGGGCCCGGCGGGATGTTGATGTCGGCGGTGTCGATCTTGCGGGCCTTGTCGGCCTCGTTGGCCATCTCCTCGTAGCGGGCCAGCCGCGACTTGGACTTGGTCTGGCGGGCCTTGGCGTTGGAGCGCACCCACTCGAGCTCCTTCTCGAGCATCTTGGCGCGCTTGACGTCCTTCTGACCCTCGATCTTGAGGCGTTCCTTCTTGGTCTCGAGGTACGTCGAGTAGTTGCCCTCGTAGGGGTGCGTCTTGCCCCGGTCGAGCTCGAGGATCCACTCCGCGACGTTGTCGAGGAAGTAGCGGTCGTGGGTGATGGCCAGGACGGCGCCCGGGTAGTCCTTGAGGTGACCCTCCAGCCACTGCACCGACTCAGCGTCGAGGTGGTTGGTGGGCTCGTCGAGGAGCAGCAGGTCGGGCTGCTGGAGCAGCAGCTTGCACAGGGCGACGCGGCGGCGCTCACCACCGGAGAGGTTGTCGACGAGGGCCTCGGGCGGCGGGCAGCGCAGGGCGTCCATGGCCTGGTCGAGACGGCTGTCGAGGTCCCAGGCGCTGGCGTGGTCGAGGTCGGTCTGGAGGTCGCCCATCTCGGCCAGCAGGGTGTCGAAGTCCGCGTCGGGGTCGGCCATCATCTCGGAGATCTCGTTGTAGCGGTCGAGCTTGCCCTTGATCTCGTGGACGGCCTCCTCGACGTTCTCCAGGACGGTCTTGCCCTCGGTCAGTGGGGGCTCCTGCTGGAGCATCCCCACCGTCGCGCCGGGGTCGATGATCGCGTCGCCGTTGTTGGCCCTGTCGAGCCCGGCCATGATCTTGAACAGCGACGACTTGCCGGTGCCGTTGGGGCCGACGACCCCGATCTTGGCGCCGTGCAGGAACGAGAGGGTGACGTTGTCGAGGACGACCTTGTCACCGTGGGCCTTGCGCACGTTGCGCAAGGTGAAGACGTATTCAGCCATGGCCCCGAGCCTACGGGTCACGGCACCCCGCTGGACAACCGAGGACGCCCGGGCAGCACCGGCCGGATGGTGCCCGGGTCGTGCCCCCGGTCGTGAGCCTCGCTCAGGCGGCCTCGGCCGGCTCCTCGTCCGGGACGACCTCGACGGCCTCCCCCGACGTGTCCCCCGACGTCGGTGCCGATGCGGGGTCCCACGGGTCGCTGCCCGCGACCCGGTCGTCCTGGGCGGTCGCCTTGGTGTAGAGCGAGGTGCCTCGGGCCAGGTCGTGGCCCACGGAGGTCGCGGTCACGACGAGCTGGGTGCCCGAGGTGCCGTCCTCACGCACCCACACGTCGGCCTCGAGCCGCCCGGTGATCAGCACCGGGTCGCCCACGCGCAGCGACTCCTTGACGTGACCGGCCAGCCGCCGCCACGCCTTGACCTTGAACCACGTCGTGTCCCCGTCGCCCCACTCGCCGTCCTTGCGTCGCCGCGGCGTGCTGGCCACGCGGAAGGTCGCGAGCGCCTGGCCGCCGGCGTCCTGGAGCTGCACCTCGCTGCCGACCCGGCCGTTCAGGGTCACGTAGGTCTCGTTCATCTCATGCCTCCTCGGGTGGGGCGGCACGTCCGCCCCCGTGGACCCAAGGCTGCGCAACCGCACCGACACCACGTCGTACGACGCCCGCTCCCTGTGGAGGGGACGGGGTCGCCGGGTGGCTGTGGAGACCCAACGGCCCGCGACGGTGCTACGTCAGCGCGGCGGCCAGGCCCTCGCTCACCGTCGTGTAGGACGCGAGCTCGGCCCGGATCGGCTCCACGACGATCTCCTGGGAGACCCCCGAGATGCCGTCGCGCAGCCGCTTGTCGGCCGCGCGGGCGCGCTTCCTGGCCGTGAGGGAGACGAGCAGCCGGCAGACCAGCGCCAGAAACACCCCGACGGCGATCCCGCCGAGCAGCATGACCGTGGGGATCGGGATGCCGCCCCACTCGGGGGTGGAGCCCCCGTCGAAGCCGAGGTAGGCCGCCCCGAAGAGCGCGCCCAGCCACACGAAGCCGGCGACCGCGACGAGGATCAGCGCCCACTGCAACAGCCGGACCAGGCCGGCCCAAGCGGGGATCCGGTCCGCCCCGAGGTCGGTCGAGGCGACGGCCTTGTCCAGCCGGTCGCCGAGGTCGGGCAGCCGCGAGACCGACGCCCGGCGGATCGCGCTCGTCCACGCCGGGGCCATGCCCTCCGTGACCTGGTCGGCCAGCGCACGGACCTCGGTGTCGACCCGGGCCCGCTGGACGCCGGTGGCCTGGGGCACCGAGGTGCGCGCGGAACCGGTGAGCTCCTTGCCCGCGGAGCCGAGGTCGAGGTGGAGCCGCTTGAGGGGGTCCGGCTTGAGCTTGGAGAACCAGGCGACGACCGGCCAGCCGGTGGCCCGGTTGGCCCGCATCCGGGTGGACGTCTCCACGGCCCGGACCACGGTCGGCACGCCGGCGGCGTCGGCGAAGGCGTCGTCGAGCGCCGCGACCCGCTCGGCGGACAGGGATCGGCTCTTGGCCGTCCCCGACGCCTCCTGGACGCGCTCGGCGGCGCTGCGGATGTCGGCGGAGAGGCGGGCGCGGGTGGCCTTCTTCTCCGCCACCTTCGCGGCGATGGCCGCCCGGAGGTCGGGGATCCCGATGCCGTGGCGGGCACTGACGCCGACCACCGGCACCCCGGCCAGGCCGTCGGCCTCGAGCAGGCGGCGTACGTCCGCGAGCATGCCCTCGCGGCGGTCCTCGGGCACGGTGTCGATGTGGTTGAGAACGACCATCATCACGTCGCGGTGCGCGTTGAGGGGCGCGAGGTAGCGGTCGTGGATGGCGGCGTCGGCGTACTTCTGCGGATCGAGGACCCACACCAGCATGTCGGCCAGCTTGACCAGCCGGTCCACCTCGAGGTGGTGGGAGACCTCGGTGGAGTCGTGGTCGGGCAGGTCGAGCAGGACGACGCCCTGCAGCTGGGGGTCCTCGCGGCCCGGGGAGAGCATGGAGTCACGGGTGACCTGGTGGCGTGCCGGGATTCCGAGCCACTCGAGCAGCTCCTCGGCACCGTCGCGGCCCCACACGCAGGCGGTCGCCCACGAGGTCGTGGGCCGCCGGACCCCGACGGCCGACAGCTCGAGCTCGGTCAGCGCGTTGAAGGTGGACGACTTGCCGGAGCCAGTCGCCCCGGCCAGGGCGACCACGGTGTGCTCGGCGGACAGCTTGAGGCGACTGGAGGCCCGGTCGACGACACCCTGCGCGTCGTCGAGGATCGCGTCGTCGACGCGTCCGCGCGCGCCGTCCACGGCCTGCTCGAGGCCCTGCACGCGTGCACCGATGTCAGAACTCCGGGAGAGGCGCTTCTTGGCCCCCTCGAGCAAGGACGACATGTTCTCCCTCGTCGACTGCAGGTTGGATCGGGGTCCCACCCTAAGCGTCCGGGGTCGGCGCAGCCGCCTCCGCACCCTCCGGGGTGACCTGCGGCGTCCCCGCCGTGCTCGCGGCGAAGCGCAGGTCATCGACGCGACGTGCCGCCGTGCGCAGCTTCTCGGGGGTCTCCGGGGAGATCTCCAGGCCGTCGAGGAGCTCGAGGTAGCGTCGGCGCTCCCCCTCCAGCAGGTCGCTCACCTTGACCTCGAGGTCGCGCCGGGCCCGGTCGGCCAGCGACCGCACGGCCTGGTCGCCGAAGACGGCCTCGAGGAGCTTCTGCCCGAGCACCGCCGAGCCGCCGGCGATCCCGGCCTCGGCGCCGGTGACCCCGGCGGTGTGCGCGAAGACGACGACCATCAGCGCGACCGAGAGACCGTTGACACCGAAGGCCAGGAAGCGGGCGGTCGAGCGCTTGTCGGCGCCCTCGGTGCGCACCATGTCGAGCACGTCGGACTGCCAGTCGCGGACCGCACGCTCCGCGCGACGACGGAAGTCGCGCGACGCCCGGCCGAGGTCCTCGCCGCCCTGCGACAGAAGGATCTGCCCGGCAGCGGTGGACTGCCACGAGGCCTCGGACCGCTCGGCTGCGGCCTCGGCGTGCTCGAGGATCAGGGTCTCGAGGCCCGACTCCACGGCCACGGTCACGCGCTCGGCCTGCTGGGGCTTGCCCTTGACCGCGTTGACCACGCGGTCGCGCAGCCACCCGACCCGGGTCTCCAGCGACTTGAGCAGCTCCCCGGTGCCGACGAACTCCTGCCAGCGGGCGAGCACCTCGCCGCGCAGCAGCGTGCCGTCGGCCGACGCCTCGGAGACCGCCTCGACGGCCTGGTCGTAGGACCGGTTCACGTCCTCGCGCAGGCGGCGTACGGCGTCGACCTGCTCGGTCGCGGCATCGGCGACCGAGTGCGTACGACGCGACAGGGTGCGGATCGCGCCCTCCAGGGTCTGGCGGACCACGGCGGAACGGGCCTCGGAGTCGGCCGCCAGGGAGTCCAGCCAGGCGCGGATGTCGGCGACCGACTCACGGGGCAGCAGCCCGTCCTCGGTCACCCCGCCCTCGGTGACGGTGAAGAGCGGCGAGTCCTTGAGACCGCGGGAGGCGAGCATCCGGGCGAGGTGCGTCGACACCGTCTCGACGGCCTCGGGCGGGGTGCGGTCGAGCACGATCGCGACGGCGGCCGATCGCTCCGCGGCCTTGCGCAGGAACTCCCAGGGCACCTGGTCGGCGTACCGCGCGGCCGAGGTGACGAAGAGCCACAGGTCGGCGGCGGCGAGCAGCTGGGCGGCCAGCGTGCGGTTGCGCTCCTCCACCGAGTCGATGTCGGGGGCGTCGAGGATGGCCAGGCCGGCCGGCACCGTCTCGGATGACACGAGCTGGAGCGCCTCGGGGTCGTTGGTGCTGCGCGAGACCCGTTCGAGCTCGGGCAGCAGGCGGTCCTGGCCGAACCACTGTGCGTCGGCCGGGTTGTGCACCAGGACCGGCGACCGTGTCGTCGGGCGCAGCACGCCGGGCTGGGTGACCCGGGTGCCGACGAGCGAGTTGACCAGCGTGGACTTGCCGGCACCGGTGGAACCGCCGACGACGGTGAGCAGGGGCGCGTCGATCGTCATCAGGCGCGGGATGACGTAGTCCTCGAGCTGGTCGACCATCTCCCCCTGCGCCACCCGCTGGTCGGGGGCCGACGGCAGCTCCAGCGGCAGCCGGACCTCCTGCAGCGCGCCGCGCAGCCGCACGAGAGCGGTCAGCATCTTCGTGCTGTCGGCGCTCTCCTGTCGGGACTGGAGCTCGGTCATCGGGTGGGTACCACCTGTCCGGGGAAGGCAATGTAGGGGCGTACGGCGTTGAGCTGCTGCAGGTAGTCGTGCCCCCGCTCGGCGAAGTCGCGTGGTGCCGTCCCGCGAAGATAGCGGTGATGGAGGTAGGCGAGCTCTATCGCGGCGGCCTGGTACTCGCGCATGGCGCGTTCACCGTGGGCTCCCCCACCCCTACGGGCGAACGCACGGGCGTGGCGGCGGGCCCGCAGGTCGACCAGCCAGGGGATGTCGGTGGCGGGGATGAGTCCGCGGTCGGCGGCGTCCTCGAGGGCGGCACGCATCATCCCGCGCTCGGAGCGGCGCCGGTAGAGCGCGAACGCGACGAACCCCAGGAAGGCCGGAAGCATCAGGGTGCCGTAGAGCACCAGGAAGTTGTCGGTGCCCGACAGGGTGGCGGTGTTCCACAGGCTGTGCGCGAGCACGGCCGCGACGTAGCCGAGGACCGGCAGCAGCACTCGCCTGGACATCCTGCGCGACGTCACGGCCAGGCCGACCCCGACGCCGATGAAGGCGGTGAAGAAGGGGTGCGCGAAGGGGCTCACGATGCAACGCAGGATGAACGTGCCGGTCAGGGCGTCGGTGCCACCCGGCCCGAGGCCGTCGGTGCCGTCGTACGCCGCCGCGAGGTAGAGGATGTTCTCGGTGAAGGCGAAGCCGATGCCGACCATGCCCGCGTAGACGATGCCGTCCAGGACGCCGTCGAGCTCGTGGCGGCGCCACCACAGGAGCAGCACGAGGAAGGCTCCCTTGGTCAGCTCCTCGGTAACCGGCGCCAGGACGGACAGGCTCTCGCTGTCGCTCGCGCCACCGGCGATGCCGATGCCCTGGAAGGTCAGCGCCGCTGCGGTCGCCACGAAGGCTCCCCACAGCAGGCCGGCCACCAGCAGGGAGCGTGGCTCGGGCTCGTAGCGGTCGAGCCACATGAAGCACCCGACCAGCGGCCCCACCGGGAGAGCCGCCAGCAGCGCGGCCAGGGCCAGGGACCCGGGGGCACCCGACAGGGCGATGACCAGGGCCATCACGAGGGCGCCGAGCAGCACCAACCCCGTCACGACGACGGTGAAGGCAACGCTGTCGCGACGGCGTCTCGGCATGCGCGGAAGCCTAACTGAGCACCTCCGTCGCCCCGGCGTACAGTGACCGCGTGAACGAGGAGCAGCCCACCGAGCCCGACGTCGCCACCTCCGAGACCGGTGCGCCGCTGGCCACCGAGTCGCACGACCCGGCCGTGCCCGCGGCGTACGCCGCCTTCATGCGCACCGGGTGGGGCGAGCGCGAGCTCGACGTCCCGCGGCACCCGATCACCGAGCACGCCGCACGCCGCCGCGAGGCCTTGGCCGCCGCCTTCCCGGGCGAGCGCCTCGTACTGCCGGCCGGCACCTTCAAGGTGCGGGCCAACGACACCGACTACCGGTTCCGTCCGGACACCGCGCACACCTACTTCTCCGGCAACCAGACCTCCGACGCGGTGCTGGTGATCGACGACGGGGAGGCGGTCCTCTACGCGCGACCGCGCTCCGAGCGCGACAGCGACGAGTTCTTCCGCGACCGCCAGTACGGCGAGCTGTGGGCCGGTCGCCGCCCCTCGGCCCGCGAGATCTCCGACTCGCTCGGCATCGAGGTCCGCCACGTGCAGGACCTGCCGTCCTTCGACCCTGAGACGAACGAGGGCCGCAAGACGCGAATTCTCCACTCCGACGAGGACCTGGCCCGCGTGGCCGACGAGCTGCGACTGGTCAAGGACGAGTGGGAGGTCGCCGAGCTGCGGGAGGCCTGCGACATCACCACCCTCGGCTTCGAGGACTCGGTGCGCGAGTGGGACCGCGTCCTCGAGCACGGCGAGCGCTGGATCGAGGGCACCTTCTTCCGCCGTGCCCGCACCATGGGCAACGACATCGGCTACGACTCCATCGTCGGCGGCGGCGCGCACGCCACGACGCTGCACTGGATCGACAACACCGGCCCGATCACCCCGGGCGAGCTCGTGCTCCTCGACATGGGCGTGGAGGGCCGCAACCTCTACACCGCCGACGTGACGCGGACGCTGCCCGTCGACGGCCGCTTCACGCCGGTGCAGCGCGACCTCTACGACCTCGTGCACGCCGCCCAGCAGGCCGGCATCGACGCCGTCCGGCCGGGCGCGCCGTTCCTGGCCGCCCACAACGCGGCGATGGAGATCCTGGCCCACGGCCTGGCCGACCTCGGCCTGCTTCCGGTCTCGGCGCAGGAGGCCCTCGACCCCGAGTCGAAGGTCTACGCGCGCTGGACCCTGCACGGCACCTCGCACATGCTCGGCATGGACGTGCACGACTGCGGCCGCTCCTCCGTCGACATCTACCCCAAGGGCGACCTGACCGAGGGCATGGTGCTGACCGTCGAGCCGGGGCTGTACTTCCAGGAGGACGACCTCCTCGTCCCCGAGGAGCTGCGCGGCATCGGGATCCGCATCGAGGACGACATCCTCGTGACCGCCGACGGCTCGCAGAACCTCTCTGCCGCGCTCCCCCGCACCTCGGCGGAGGTCGAGGAGTGGATGGGCCGGCTGCGCGGCTGAGGAGCCTGCCCGGCGTGGACTGCCACCACTACGACGCCCACCGCTGTCGTTCGTGCACGTTGCTGGAGGTGCCGCGCGCCCAGCAGCTCTCCGACAAGGAGGCACACGCGCGCTCGCTCGTGCCCTCGCCGGTCTGGCTGCCCACGGTCGCCGGACCCGACGCCGGGTTCCGCAACAAGGCCAAGATGGCGGTCGGCGGTACGTCGGCCGCGCCGACCCTGGGCATCCTGGACCGCACCCGCACCGGCGTCGACCTGCGCGACTGCGGACTCCACTCCCCCGGGCTGACGGCCGCGCTGGAGGTCGTCGCCGCGTTCATCACCCGCGCCGACCTCACGCCGTACGACGTCACGACGCGTCGCGGGGAGCTCAAGCACGTGCTGCTCACCGAGTCGCCCGAGGGTGAGCTGATGCTGCGCCTCGTGGTGCGCTCCACCGCCGACGAGACCAGGATCCGCAAGCACCTGCCGTGGCTGCTRGAGGCGCTCCCGACGCTCCGGGTCGCCTCCCTCAACGTGCAGCCCTCGCACGCGGCCGTCCTGGAGGGCGAGCGCGAGATCGTGCTGACCCCGGACGCGACGCTCCCGATGCGCCTCGAGGGCCTCGACCTGGCGTTGAGACCCCGGGGCTTCTTCCAGACCAACACCCTCGTCGCCGCCTCCCTCTACTCCCAGGCCCGGGACTGGGTGGCCGGACTGCCCGGCGTCCGGACCGCGTGGGACCTCTACTGCGGCGTCGGCGGCTTCGCGCTGGCGGTGGCCGGACCGGGGCGAGCCGTCACCGGCGTGGAGGTGTCCGCCGAGGCGGTGGCCGCCGCACAGGCGACCGCGCCCGCGGGCGTCGAGTTCCTGGCCGCGGACGCGACGGCGTGGGCGCTGGCCCAGCCGGCCGCGCCGGACCTCGTCGTCGTCAACCCGCCGCGGCGCGGGATCGGTGAGGACCTCGCGCGCTGGCTGGAGGCCGGCGAGGCGTCGTACGTCATCTACTCGTCGTGCCACGCCGAGTCACTGGCCCGGGACCTGGCCCTGATGCCCTCACTGCGAGCGGTCGAGGCACGGGTGCTCGACATGTTCCCGCAGACCACCCACTACGAGGTGATCGTGCTCTTGGCACGCGATCGACGTGGCCTCGGCCACATCGGCGCCAGTCAGGAATAGCACTCCACCCGGTTCGTTGGACTGGGTGTGCCCGTACTGGTCCCCCCACCCCACAGCCCGGGCGAGATGCTGACGCGCCGGTTGTTCGTGGACCTGCTGCGCACGCAGAGCTCGCGCTGTCGTCGCTGACCCCGTCAGCACACTCGCGTCCTCGAAAGGCTCTCTCTTCAGTATGACTACCGCATCAACCGCGCAGCGGCCCACCCGCCGCCTGCGCCTCCGTCTCCCGTCCTTCGGCGTCCAGGTCCTGATCGGACTCGCGCTGGGTGTCGTCCTCGGCCTGGTGGCTCGCGCCATGGGCCCCGACTCGGTCGACGCCGCCGGCGTGGCCGACCCCAACTGGTTGACCGAGACCCTCACCACCGTGGGCGGCGTCTTCGTCACCCTCCTGCGCACGATCGTGCCGCCCCTGGTCTTCCTCGCGATCGTCGCGTCCATCGCCAACCTGCGCGACGTGACCGGCGCCGCCCGCCTGGCGTGGAAGACGCTCGCGTGGTTCGCCATCACCGCGCTCATCGCCGTGGCCATCGGCATGACGCTCGGCCTCGTGCTCCAGCCCGGCGACCACGCCAGCGTCTCCGCCGACGCCGCGTCGGCGCCGTCCACCACCGGCTCCTGGCTCGACTTCCTCACCGGCCTCGTGCCCGCCAACGTGCTCGGCCTCGAGGGCAGCGCGGGCGACGACGGGTCGGTCGGCCTGTCCTTCAACGTGCTGCAGATCCTCGTCGTGGCCATCGCCGTGGGCATCGCGACCCTCAAGGTCGGTGCGGACGCCGACCCGTTCCTGGGCGTCGTACGCTCCGCGCTGACCGTGGTCCAGAAGGTGCTGTGGTGGGTCATCCTGCTCGCCCCGATCGCCACCGTCGGCCTGCTCGGGACCGCGGTCGCCACCTACGGCTGGGACGCGCTCGGGTCGCTCGGCACCTTCACCGTGGCCATCTACCTCGGCCTGGCCCTGGTGCTGCTCGGCGTCTACCCGACACTGCTGCGCCTCAACGGACTGTCGGTCAAGCAGTTCTTCTCCGGCGCGTGGCCCGCGATCTCGCTGGCGTTCGTGTCCCGCTCTTCGGTGGGCACCATGCCGGTCACCCAGTCGGTCGCCGAGCGCAACCTCGGCGTCCCGCGGTCCTACGCGTCCTTCGCCGTGCCCCTCGGGGCGACGACCAAGATGGACGGCTGCGCCTCGATCTACCCGGCGATCTCGGCGATCTTCGTGGCGCAGTTCTTCGGCCTGGACCTGTCGGTCACCGACTACGTCCTGATCGCGTTCGTGTCGGTCATCGGCTCGGCCGCGACCGCGGGTGTCACCGGCGCCACCGTCATGCTCACGCTGACCCTCTCCACCCTGGGCCTCCCGCTCGAGGGCGTGGGCCTGCTGCTGGCCATCGACCCGATCCTCGACATGGGCCGCACCGCCACCAACGTGGCCGGCCAGGCGCTGGTGCCGAYGATCGTGGCCAAGCGCGAGGGGATCCTCGACCTCGAGGCCTACAACGCTCGCCGTACAGGTCGGGCGTGGCGCGAGGACGCTCCGGACGAGGTGCTCGTCCCCGCCTGAGCCCTCCGCCTCCCTCACGGCCCGTCCCGCGTCTGCGGGGCGGGCCGTGCTGCGTCAGCCCTCGCCTCAGCCCGTACGACGGGTGCTGCGGATCGCCCACCACAGCGCCGGCGGCACCAGGGACGCGAGCAGCAGCGACCACACCAGACCGCCGCCGGCGAGCTCCCCGGCCGCGGCCACGACCCGGGCGAGCGCGCCGCCGACCCCGTCGCCCCGCGCCAGCAGCCACTCGCCCGGCGCCAGCACGAGGGCGGTCGCGACCAGGGCCGAGGACACGACGACCACCGCCGTCAGGCCGCGGTGTACGGCGATGGCCACGGCGACGAGCAGAGCCACGAGGCCGACCCCGGCCACGACCGCCGCAGCCACGAGGCCGTACTGGCGCACCGTGCCGAGGCCGGACGCGAAGTCCAGGGCGTCGGCCGCGTCGCCGTCGCCCTCGCCGCCCAGGTCGGACTCGGCGGCGACGGCGGGCAGCTCCTCGGCGAAGGTGGACAGCACCCGCCGCGCCTCCGCGTCGTCCGTGGCGCGGGCCCGGGCGCCGAGCTCACCGGCGATCGACTCGACGTACTCCGTGGGGTCCAGTCGGCCGTCGACGATCTGCACCGAGGCGAGCGACTCCAGCACGGCCGGGTCCCCGAGCGCCTCGTCGGCGGCCTCCACGAGGATGCTCCGGGTGGCGGGCTCGAAGTCGGTGCCGCGCGACTCCTCGACGTCGGCGACCAGGGACTCGGCCGCGTCGTGGCGCACCTCGGGCACCGACAGCAGCGTCGACAGGGACCGGCCCGGCTGCTCGGGGGACACCACCACCAGGGCGAAGACAGCCAGGACCCCCGCGAGCGTGAGCAGTCCGGCAGCAGCGATCCCGATCCCAGCGGCCGCGACCGTGCGGATCCAGAACACGGCACCGCGACCCTGCGGCTCTCCAGGCGTCATCCCCACCGGCAGCGCTCCGGTCCCCCCGGCGTACGTCGTCATGGGCGTCATTGTGGTCCAGGCGCGAGCAGACCGGGGTCGACCCACATCTCGACGAGCGCCCAGCCGCCCGGGTCGGGGGCCGCCACCGCGATGCGCCCACTCCAGCCGCCGCCCACCCGGCGCCACTCCAGCAGCAGGGCTGCCTGCCGGCCGTGGGGTCCGTCGTACCAGCAGTGACGCGTGTCCGGCGGCGGGTCGGGGGGCTCGACCGTCGGGTTGCGGCGCTCCTGCGTCGCGGCCACCCGGGCCGCCAACGACTCCCCGCGTCCCGCGCTCATCCCGCCGGCCACGTCAGCGCGCGGTCTCGGTGTGAGCCGCCGCTCGGCCGGACCCGACCGGTCACTCCCGCTGACGACACGGTCGCGCGGGAGTGACGTCGGTCGTGCCGACGCGGTCGCAGAGGAACTGCTGGCCGTGCGGGTCGGACCAGAGCCACAGACCGGTGTCGAGGACCGAGTAGCCCCAGCCGGCGTGGGTCTTGAGCTGGTGGTGATGTCGGCACAGCGGCGCGATGTTGCAGTCGCACGACGGACCACCGCCGGCCGGGTCGTGGTGGTCGTAGGGAACGACGTGGTCGTGGTCGCACGAGGTCGCCGGCCGTGAGCAGTGGGGGAAGACGCACCGCCGGGCCACCAGGTCCGCGCGCCGGACGGTGGCGTCCTTGGGACGGTAGGCGTCCGTCGCGTCGTGGCCGGCGAGGTCGAGCACGGGCAGGACCTGGAGGTGCGTGTCCGTGCGGCCGCACCACTCGCGAACGGCCTGCTCGATCACGGCGCGCCCCGTCGTCGAGTTGCCGGCCACCGGATCGCCGCCCAGGTTGCCGTCCGAGATGGTGAGGACCAGCTCCGCCCGCTTGGACGGGGGCGGCGCATCCTTGCCGGACAGGAGGGCCAGCGCCGCCGCGGGGTCGGCCAGGACGCCGACCGCACGCGAGCGGCGTACGTCGAGGCTCTCGGGCACCAGGCCACCGGCCACGTCCTGTGCCGCGAGGGCGACGGCCACCCTGGACAGCACCCGGTCGAAGTCGTGCAGGTCCTTCCAGTCGCCGCGCACCGACATGTCGGCGATCCCGACGTGGTTGATCGAGTCGACGTGGAGGGTGGCGAAACGCCGATCGAGGGCCTCGAGCTGCTCGGCCTCGCGCTGCTCCGGGTAGAGCCGGAGCATGGCCTCGTCGATCGCCCGCTCGAGTGCCGTCCGACCGATCTTGTGGGCGACCGGTCCCAGGTGTCGGTCGAGGTGGTCGGAGACGTCCCGCGGGCGACCGATGATCGACTGGGCGAGCATCCGGGCCTTGTGCGGCTCCACCTCGCCGGCCTCGACCCGCCGCCACACCCGCGGCAGTCGCTCGCGGGTGAGGAGCGCGTCGCGGATCATCAGCGATCCCGCCTGGCTGGTGCGCCCGATGGCGGCCCCGAACGGGGSCGCGGCGTCCCAACGCACCACCGGGATGAAGGGGTCGTGGAACCCGTCCGGGTCACCCACGCAGCCGTGTGCACACCCGCCGGCGAAGTCGCCGACCTCGACGTCGTGCCGGTCGGCGGCGAGACAGCCGTGGAGGCACTCCCCGCCCGGTGCCGGCGAATCGGGGTCCCGGTGCGCGTCGGCCCACTCGGYGGCGAGCAGGAACACCCTGGTCTGCGCGGCGCGGGACTCGGCATCCGCCTCACGGACCCGCGCGATCAGCGCGACGTCGGAGGCGGTGGCCGAGGGCATGCCCCATGATCTCTCGAACACCTGTTCGACGTCAAGGTCGTTCGCGACTCTGGGGACAACGCTCTCGGTGGAGCGACGAGGGGCCGTGACCTCACCGGTCACAGCCCCTCGCACGACATGCGGTCACACCTGGATCAGGTCACTTCTTCGGGATCCGGAACTTCTGGCCCGGGAAGATCAGGTTGGGGTCCTCGACGTTGTTGATCCGCGCGATCTCGCGCCAGTCGACGCCGTAGCGCTGACCGATCTCGGAGAGGGTGTCGCCCGACTTCACGGTGTAGATCTCCTCGGCAGCCGCCTCGTGACGGACCTCCTGGCGCTCCTCGCGGGCGTCCTGGCGGGCCTCCTGACGAGCGTCCTGACGCTCCTCGCGTGCCTCCTGACGCTCCTCCTGCCGCTTCTCCCGCCGGGCGTTGGCCTTCTCGATGGCCTTCTGGGCCTTCTCCTCGGCCTTGCGGTCAGCTTCCGCCTGCGCCTCCTGGGCGGCCTTCGCCTCGGCCTCGGCCTGCTGGCGAGCCTCGTCGGCCTGCGCCTTCTCCTCGGCGGTGGCGGACGGCAGGCCCGCCTTCTCCGCGGCCTCGTCGGCCTTGCGTCGCGCCTCGTCGGCGCGGGCCTGGGACTCGACCTTCGCCTTGTCTGCCTCGGCCTGGGCCTGCTCGGCCTCCTGGCGCGCCTCCTCGGCCGCCTCGGCGTCGTCGGTCGTGATGGCGTCCTTCAGCTTGTCCCACAAAGACATGCGGATTCCTCTCGTTGGGGCCGGACGGGAGAACCCGTCACACGGACCGCTCTCGAACCTAGGGGCGCACCGTGGCCGATGACAGTTCTCCCCACCCCCAGAGGGGGCACGAGGCGGCTACGGCACGGCCCGCGTCGTGGCGATGGCCTCCGACAGCGGTACGTGCTCACGGGCGTCGGCGGAGGCTCGGGCGAGGAGGTTTCAGGATCCGCCGGGACGCTGCGGGTGTCCACCGGGCAATCCCCGGACGCCCTAGGTGGGCGGGTCCAGGTCGTAGTGACGGAAGACGGCCTGCGCGACACAGGCCGGGCGTTCCTGACCCTCGATCTCGAGGACGAGGTCGAGGGTGAGCTGCTCACCCCCGGGGATGTCGTCGACCTGGACGACCGTTGCCACCAGACGAATCCGGGCGCCGACGGGGACCGCCGCAGGGAACCGAACCCGGTTGTAGCCGTAGAACATGCATTCCCCGCTGACGAATGCCAGGACGGACTCGCGCAGGTGCGGGACGAGGCCGAGGGTCATGTGGGCGTGGGCGATGGGAGCGCCGAACGGACCCCGGGCAGCCAGGTCGGGATCGTTGTGGGCCCAGTGCCAGTCCTCGACCGAGCGGGCGAAGGCATCCACGTTGTCCTGGGTGATCTCGATCCACCGTGAGGGCCCGAGGAACTGACCGGCCAGGCCATGGACCGCGTCCGCGCCCCCGACCAGCACCGGTTCCACCTCGTCCGGCATCTCTGCTCCTCCAGCTGGGCGCCGTCCGGTCACCCTCGTACGGAACTCCACGTATACCGGATGGCGTCGCGGACGCACCAGACGTCGGTTGGGCGGTTCACCGACGAGCACGGGTCCCGTGTGGGCAGAATGAGCGCCGTGGCAGCCTCTCGCTTCCTTCCCATCGTCGGCTGGATCGCCTCCTACGACCGACGGTGGCTGCGCGGGGACATCGTTGCGGGTCTCACCGTCGCCGCACTGATCGTCCCGAAGAACCTGGGGTACGCCGGCATCGCGGGGATACCGCTGCAGAACGGTCTGTACGCGGCCATGGCCGCCGCGATCCTGTATGCCGTCTTCGGCACGAGCCGCCAGATCTCGATGGGACCGAGCTCGGGACTCGCCGCGGTGGCCGCCAGCGCCGTGCTGGCGGCCGGCATCACGCAGGAGCAGGAGGTCGCCTCGTTCGTGGCCGGGATCACGATCGCGTCGGGTGTCCTCTTCCTCCTGCTCGCCGTGCTCCGCATGGGGTGGATCGCCCAATTCCTGTCCCGGGCGGTCGTCACCGGTTTCCTCTTCGGAGCCGCCATCGACGTCGTGATCGGCGAGCTCCCCAAGCTCACCGGCACCGACGCCGACGGCTCGACGTCCTTCGAGGAGCTGAGGTCCTGGTTCGGCACCCTCGCCGACACCCAGCGGCCGACGCTGGTCGTGGGCCTCGTGGCTCTCCTCGTCGTGTTCGGACTCCGCGCCAGGTATCCGCGGGTCCCCGGCGCGCTCGTCCTGGTGGTCGGTGGACTCACGGCGTCCTGGGTCTTCGACCTGGGGGCACGGGGCGTGGCCCTGGTGGGCGACGTACCCAGGGGGCTGCCGTCCGTCGACCTCCCCGACGCTGCCCTGATGTGGGACCACGCGGCCACCGTGGCCGTCGCCGCAGTGGCCCTGGTGCTGATCGGCTTCTCGCAGACGGCCGGAGACGCCCGGTCGTTCGCAGCCAGGCACGACTACCAGATCGACGTCAACCAGGAGTCCCTCGCCCAGTCGGCGGCGAACGTCGGCGCCGGGCTTCTCCAGGGGATGCCTGTCTCGACCAGCCTGTCGGCGAGCTCGCTCAATGACCACTCGGGCGCCCGGTCTGGCTTGGCGTCGCTCACGTCCGGGCTGATGGTCCTGCTGACCCTGCTCGTGCTCGCGCCTCTCTTCTCCGACCTGCCCAAGCCGGTCCTGGCGGCGTTGATCATCGAGGCGGTCGTGATGGGGATGATGGATGTCGCCGAGATGCGCCGGCTCGCTCGGGTGCAGCGGTTCGACTTCTGGGTCGCCGTGGCGGCGATCATGGGCACCCTCGTCTTCGGCGTGCTCGCCGGAGTCGTCATCGGGATCGGCCTCTCCCTGCTGTGGCTCGTCTCGGTGGCGACCCGCCCCGGCATGCCCACCCTCGGACGCCAGGCAGGCACGCAGGTCTTTCGCGAGCTCGACGAGCACCCGGGCGACGAGGAGTTCCCCGGCGTCGTCGTGATCCGGATGGACGGCGGCCTGTTCTTCGCGACTGCGGACGCACTCGAGGACCGGGTCCGAGGAGTCATCCACTCCACTCCGGGCCTGACCGGGATCGTGCTCGACTGCGAGGGGATCAACTTCCTCGACTCACAGGGGTCGGCGAAGATGCGGGAGATCGTCAACCTCACCGACCGGGCCACGATCACGCTGCGCCTCGCCAGGCTCAAGCCGGCCGTCGCGGCGACCCTGGCACGCGACGGGGTCCTCGACCTCCTCGGTCCCGACCGCATCCACGGCAACGTCTTCCGAGCGGTACAGGCTCAGGCTCCGGACGCCGCCGAGCTCTAGCGCACACCACGGAAGCGGCCGGTCTTGGTCGAACCCGGGAGACTGAGCCCATGAGCCAAACCACCATCGTCGTTGCCGGAGCCACGGGAGACCTCGGTGGTCGCATCGCCCACGCTCTCCTCGCTCGCGGCGCATCGGTCCGTGCGCTGGTCCGTCACGATGCCGGCGATGTCGCACGGGACAGACTCACCGCACAGGGTCTCGACGTGGCAGCGGCGGATGCACGGGACGTGACGTCCGTCGCCGCCGCGTGCGCCGGTGCCGCGTGTGTCATCTCTGCCCTCAACGGGTTGGGCGACGTCATCCTCGATCGGCAGAGCGTCCTCATCGACGCAGCCGTACGCGCTGGCGTCCCACGGTTCATCCCCTCGGACTTCTCTGCGGACTACACAAGGACTCCTGCAGGTCGCAACCGGAACTTCGACCTACGGCGCGAGTTCATGGGTCGAGCCGACCGTGCCCCGATCGGGGTCACGTCCATCCTCAACGGAGCGTTCATGGAGCTGCTGGACGGCGACATGCCGCTCATCCAGTCGCGCATCCGACGCGTCCTGTTCTGGGGCGACTCCGACCAGAGACTCGACTTCACAGCGAAGGACGACGTCGCGGCGTACACCGCCGCCGCTGCCATGGACCCCACCACGCCGCGAATCCTGCGCATCGCCGGTGACTCCCTCAGCGCCAGGGAGATGGCCAGCGTCCTGACCGAGACGACCGGCAGCGCCTACCGGCCCCTACGTGCGGGCACCCTGGCCAGCATGAGCGCCCTCATCGGCGTGACCAAGAGGCTGGCACCCGGTGATGACGCCGTGTTCCCGGCCTGGCAGGGCATGCAGTACTCCCGCGACATGTTCGACGGTCGCGTCCGGCTGGACCCCCTCGACAACAACCGGTACCCCGACCTGTCGTGGACCTCTGTCCGTGACCGGTTCGCGGTCAGCAATGCGTTCCCCGCCCGTCGGACGACTGCCCCTGCCTGATCCGGACGCGGGCGAGGCCGCCATGATCCGCATGGTGGCCGCCGTGCCGGCTCCGTCGGACGAAGCAGGCCGCGTCTAGGACGACGTGGGAAGGCTGGGGGCGCCGCACTCGGTGTAGGCGTAGTAGAGGAACGCAGCGAGGTCGACACGGTCCTGACCGGTGCGGTTCTCGGCGACGGTCTGGTCCGACCAGTAGTCGGCTCCCGCCGCACCGACGCTGTCCGTCATGTCGATGAACACTTCGACGCCGGGCTGGGCGGTCGTGCCGTCCAGCTCTGCCGGCACGCCATCGTCCTTGATGTTCTGGATGGCGTTGCGCATTGTGGCGTCACTGTCCGTCGTCATTGCCTGGTCGACCCACGAACAGAACGAGGCCTTGTCCGCGTGGGTCGGGAGCCCCCGGGGAGCAAGGAGCCACCCAGCTGCACCAGCCACGGCGAGGACGACCACGAGCCCGCCCACGATGAGCGGAAGACGGTTGCGCCTGCGGGGCGGAGAGGACTGGGTGGTCGACACGTCGACAAGTTAGCAAGCGGCTCAGGAGCCGGTGTGGTCCTTGGCTCATTCGTCGCGGCCGGTACAGACAACCGGTGCGCAGGCGGGGTCGGCGCGGTCATCGCGCTCCCGTCCCGTTCACGGGCTCCATGCTTGAGCGCACTCGTGACGGGTTCGACCAGATGAACGAGGCGCTCGGCGAATGGACCAGCTCGCCATCGTCCCTCGTCATGGTGAATTCGCCTCTTCGGGGCGGGCCTCGGTGGAGCGCTCGGGTGACAATCTCCGAATGAGCGAGAGCTTCCCGGTCAGCTGGTATCGCGGCGACCTCTCAGCGGCCCTCGTCGCGCGTGTGGGAGCTGTCGCCGCGCTGACGGGGTCCGCTGCAGTCCATGCCACGGTCGTCCGCGAACATCTGGACGAGTGGCCTCTCGCGGGCTGGTTCTTCGTCATCATCACCCTCACGGAGTTCCTGTTGGCCCTGGCCGTCATCGGTGCGTGGTCGCAACTCACGGCGATCGCGGTTGTCGTCACTTCGATGGGGACCGTGGTGGTCTGGCTGGTGTCACGAACGGTCGGCCTGCCCTTCGGGCCAGCGGAGTTTCGATCCACCGAAGCGGTGGGCGCGCCAGACCTGGCGTGTTGCGTGCTCGAGCTTGCTGCGGCGGCCCTCGTCGCACCGTGGGCCCTCCGGCGCTGGTCGCAGCGAGAGCCTGCTCCAGGCGGCTTGAACCGAGCGGGAATGGCAGCGGCCACGGTGCTCGCGGGTGTGCTGAGCGCGGTGGCCTTGTGGGGCCTGATCTCGTCCCTCAGCGACACGGGTGCGGCCGAACATGGGCACGATGAGCATTCCGAGCCCGCCGTTGACCCAGGTTGCGGTCCGACGAGYTCGCGCCATGTCCACTGCCCGGCAGCGCCCTCGGCGTGACACGGGGCTCGGGCCGGCGCCACGTGCAATCCGGCGACGGGCCTGCCATGACATCCGGATCTGGCATCCGTCCGTCTCAAGACGCAGAAGGGAGCGGAGTTCCGGCAGCGTGGGTGCCTGAGGGCGGCAGCGCTGAAGGTGGCGCCACCAAGCTGACCAGTGGGGTACCCAGTGAGCAACGTACGACGAGCCGCGCGGGGTGGTGCGTCTCTCCACAAGAAGCCGTTCGGGCATACTGACCGACGGAGCGGAAGCAGCGCGAACCACAAGCGGGTCGTCCGATGGTTCTCCCGACTGTCATTCCGACCCCCGGCCCCCGTAGCTCAGCTGGATAGAGCAGCGGCCTTCTAATCCGCCGGTCGCAGGTTCGAATCCTGCCGGGGGCGCCACACCTCTTCGCAGGTCCGAGGAGGCTCGGCTGCCACACGTCACCGTCGCCGGACCTCGCAGTTCTTGGCCCGCTCGACATCGATGCAGGTGTCCCTGCCCCGAGCCCCGTCGGCCCGGTCCACACCGCGTCCCAGGTCGAGGACGTCCCGACCCTTGGTGCCCTCGACCCGGTCCCGGCCGGCGAACGTCCTGGCACGCAGGCTCCGGTTGCGAGGGGCAATGACGTCGTCCTCGGCGTTCGTGCCGAGATAGACCCAGTTCAGTCCGGGTCCGGACAGGCGGTGGTGCTCGTAGCCCCGCATCGAGGCCACCGTGCGCTCGACGCGGATGCGGGCCCGTCGGCGATCGACGGTGATGCTGGCCCTCGGGGCCAGCGTGGTCCCGCTGCCGAGTGCCAGGACGTCGTCCCCGCGACCACCGTCGGTGATCGTCCGGCCGCCCCGCGGGAACACGTCGTGGGTGATCTCGTCGTCGCCGCCTCCTCCACTGACACGCAGCGCTCGGACCAGCGCGGCGAAGATGGTGTCGTCGCCGGCACCGCCATCGATGTGACTGCCGTCGGCGCTGCCGTAGGAGCCCCACACCTCGCCGGTGGACACAGCCACGTAGTCGTCCCCGTCACCGCCCAYGACGTCGCTCGGGCCCCAGCTGGAGGCGATGAAGTCGTCTCCCGGACCTCCGTCGACGGTGTCGGGACTGACGTGGTCCGCGTCCTCCGGGTCGACCGTCTCCATCACGTCGAAGCCTGCGATGTCGGGGAAGACCCGGTCGTCGCCACCCTCTCCGCTGATGACGTCGCTGCCGCGGTCGGACATGATCACGTCCCCGTACGGCGACCCGACGACGTGGTCGTCGTACGGACTGCCCACGACGGTCATCGGTCCGACGACCACGATCGTGTCCGTGCCCTGGCCGACGGCGCCGCCCACACCGTCGACCGGGGTGAGGTCGACGTCCACCGCGGTCGCCGACTCGTCGTACCTGACCTGATCGGGACGGTAGGTAAAGGCGTCGGCGGCCGGGTCGAGGCCGAGGTCGACGAAGTCGTCGCCCGGTCCGGGGACAAGGAGGTCACCGAGCGACGAGTTCGACGCGGGGTCCGCGTCGCGTTCACGCCCGTCGAGGCCGCCGAAGAGGCGGTCGTCGCCGTCCCCGCCCGTCAGGGTGTCCTCGGACTCAAGGCCGCAGATCACGTCGTCGCCACCTGCGCCGTCGATGGTGTCCGCGAGCGCGGTCCCGACGATCACGTCGTCGCCGGGAGTGCCGGTGACCGGCTTGGTGTGGTGCGTGCTCGTCGGGTAGGCCATCTCGAGCGGGACGACGATCGTCGCTGCGCGACCGTCGCAGGTCTCGCCCGCCGCGGAGGCCGGCAGCGCGACGAGAACGGGAGCCAGAAGGGCCAGCGAGGTGAGGGCGATCCGGTGCATCGGGTGTCCTTCGATCATGGGCGGTGTGCTCGTCTGATGCGGCCGGCGGGCAAGAAGTTGTCGCGGCCCGACATCTCGACGACCTCAGCCCCACTTTGGGGGACTTCGCCCGTGGGTTCGGGAGCGTCCCGCGTGCGCGTGTGACGCTGCCAGAGCATGCGACGGGGGCCACCGGACGGACGCCGACGGCGTCGGGACACCCCGGGCAACGAGGGGGCGCTCGCCATGACGGCACCACGTCGGTCCCCCGTGGCCGGCCTCCGCGACAGGGCCCGGCTCGCCCGCTTCTTCGCGCGGCTGGCGATCAAGGAGCACGTCGCGCCGGGTCTGCGCGTGCGACCGCTCGTGGCCGAGCTCTTCCTCACCGACAACTGCAACCTCAAGTGCGTGAGCTGCGCCTGCTGGCGCAAGGTGACCCGCGGCGAGCTGACCGAGGAGGAGTGGCGAGGTGTCATCGACCAGCTCGCGGACTACGGGATCCTCAAGGCCAACTTCACCGGCGGCGAGCCGCTGCTGCGCAGCGATGCGCCACGCCTGATGGCCCACGCCTACGGGCGAGGCATCCGCAACCTGCACGTCAACACCAACGCGGTGCTCCTCGACGAGCGGCGACGCGAGGCGGTGCTCGAGGCGGGCGTGCGCAGCTTCAACATCTCGGTCGACGGCCCGCGCGCCGAGGTGCACGAACGGGTGCGCGGGGTCGCCGGGTCGTTCGCGAAGACCGTGGGCCACCTCGAGCGCCTGGTCGAGCAGCGCGACGACCTGCGGCTCCGGGTCCGGATGAACTTCACGGTGATGCGGTCCAACGTCGACGATCTCCCGGCCATGATGGAGCTCGCCCAGGACCTGCACGTGCAGCTCTACCTCAACCTCGCGACGGACCGGACCTTCCTCTTCCGCGACGGCCAGGTCTCCATCGAGACGCGGGTCGACGGCGACCGGATCTCGGCCGCCATGGCGCAGGTCGAGGACCGGCTGCGGGTCGACCGGCGCTTCGTGCCGCGCTACTCCGAGCTGGCCTACGTGAGACGCCACTTCGAGGACCTCCTGCAGGCGGACCTCCCGTGTGCCGAGTCGCTGCTCAAGGTCATGGTCCACTCCACCGGTGAGATGGGCGGCTGCTGGGGCCACGATGCCAAGGCCGACGTCCGGGACACCCCGGTGGCCGAGATCCTCGACAGCGAGGCCTACCGCGAGGAGCACGCGCGCCTCTTCCGCAAGGAGTGCTCGGGCTGCGGCAGCAACTACGCGCTCAACCTCGCGTGGCGCCCCCGCACCTACGTCGAGGACGCGCTGTGGCGCATGGGCCGGCGCCAGCTGGTCCCCGCGAGCGCGGCATGAGGTCCAGCGCCCCCCTCTACGACCGCCTGGCACCGGCGTACGTCGAGCACTTCGACGTCGCGCACCGTCGGGCCTACGACCAGCTGGCCTGGGAGGTGTGCGCGGAGGCGTTGCCCCCGGCGCCGGCCGTGGTCGTGGACGTCGGGTGCGGCGTGGGCCGGTGGGCCCGGCGTCTCCTGGACGCCGGCTACTCGGTCACCGGGATCGAGCCGGCGCCGGGCATGGCGCAGGAGGCCGCGCGATCGCAGTCCGACGCTGCAGCCCCGATGACCCTCGTCCGCAGCAGGGTCGAGGACGTCGCCCTTCCCCCGGCCTCCGTGGATGCGATCCTGGCGATGGGCTCGCTGCAGTACACCGAGGACCCGGTCGCACAGATCGCCCGGCTGGCCGGGTGGCTGCGCCCCGGTGGGGTCCTCGCCGTGCTGGTTGACGGGTTGGTGGCGCTGGCCGTCGAGCTGGTGGCCGCGGGCCGGGAGGACGAGGCGGCGACCCGGCTCGCCACGCGGCGGGGCGTGTGGCGCATCGAGGACGTCGAGGCCGACCTGCACCTGCTGGACGCCGCGGAGCTGCGCCGGGCGTACGACGACGCGGGCCTGGAGGTCGCGCGCGTGTCGGGCCTCCTGGTGGGGGCCAGCGCCTTCGGGCGCGAGGGGCTGACCCACCGCCTCAAGGACAACTTCGACGGAGCCCTCGCCGTCGAGCGCGGTCTCGCCGCGCAGCCGGCGCTGGCCGACCTCGGCAAGCAGCTGCTCATCGTGGGTCGTCGCCCACCTCGTCGAGGGCACTGAGCACCGACCAGAAGACGCGTTCGGCCTCGCCGACGCTGAGCTCCGACGACATCGGCAGGGCCAGCGCCTGGTCGTGCAGGACGTCGGTCACCGGCAGCTCCGCGCTCTCGGCCGACGGGCCCCACGGCAGGCGGTGCAGCGCCGGCGCGTAATACGGCTTGGTGCCGATGCCCAGCGCCTCGAGCTTCTTGACGAGTCGGTCCCGCTCGACGCCGGTGAACCGGGCCACCCAGTGCACCCAGGCGTGGACGTCGCCGTCGGCCGTGCGTTGCGGCACCACCCGCGGGTCGGCCCGCTCGAGCTCGGCGTAGACCTGCGCCACGGCCGTACGCCGCGCCACGAGGTCGTCGAGCCGCTCGACGAGGTCGAGGCCCGCGGCCGCGTGCACCTCCCCCAACGTCGTGGACCGCGTCCAGTCCACGGTCGACCGCAGCCGGTCGGCGTCGGCCTCGGCGAGCACGACCGCACCGCCACCGCCGGCGGCGGAGACCACCTTGGCGAAGCTCATCGAGAACGCGTGGGCGTCGGCCTGGGAACCCACGGGCCTCCCCCGCGTCCGGGCACCGAGGGACGGAGCCGAGTCGGCGACGACCCGCACCCCGTGCCGGCGGCACACCGCCATCACCGACTCGTAGTCCGCCGGGGCGCCGAGGGCGTCCACCACCACCACGACCCGGACGTCCCCTGGGGCGAGCAGCTCCTCCAGCCGGGTCGGGTCCATGGTCCAGGTGTCCGGGCGGACGTCGCAGAATCGCAAGCGGTAGCCCAGCTGGACGAGGTACTCACCGGTGGCGGCGAAGGTGAAGGACGGCAGGACCGCGACGTCCCCGGGACGGGGCGGCCCGGCGACGGCCACCGTGGCCAGTCGCAGCGCGGCCGTGCCCGAGGACGTGGGCAGCAGCGTCAGCCCGTCGGGAAGCTCGAGCCGGTCGCAGAGCTCCCGGGTGAGCGACCGGGACCAAGGACCGTCCTTGAGTGAGCCGGTCCACAGGCTCTCCTGGATGCGCTCGGCCAGCAGCTCGGGCCGTTCGGGGCGCGGCGGCTCGACCACCGGGATCGGCCGACCGGTCGGCGGGGCCCCTTCGTCGCGCAGCCGCTGGACGAACGACCGCACGGACCGGGCCAGTCCGTCCGCGCCGACACCGGTGAGCGCCTCGAACCGCGCGGTGTCCACCAGGCCGGCGGCGTCCACGGTGGGCGGGGCGACAACCCGGACCCGGGCCTGCACGCCGAGCTCGTCGAGGATCAGCGCGGCCAGCTCCACGAGGCCGAGGCACCCGGCCCCGGCGTTGTAGGTCCCGGCCGGCAGGTCGGCGGCCAGGACGTCCGCCAGGTCCCCCAGCGACAGGAACGTGCGCCGGACGTCCGACACGGTGAGCGGCAGGCCGGCGAGCGCCCGGCGCGTCAGCCTGGCCACCACCCGGTCCTGCCCCGTGCCGAAGAGGTTGGTCACCCGGAGGACCGTGAGCCGGTCGGCGGGCACGACGTCGGCGACCATCAGCTCCTGGGCCCGCTTGGCGAGCGCGTAGACCCAGCGTCCCCCCGGATCGCGGTCGGCCAGGCTGCGGCAGAGCCGTTCGAGTCGCCAGGGCGGGCAGGGCCGCTCCGCCATCGCCAGCACCTCGGCGTTCCAGGCGCGCAGCGCGTCGTCGTCCAGGGGCAGCTCGGGGACGGTGCCCTCGTGCTGGGGGCCCGGGGCGTTGCCGTAGACCTCGACCGACGACACGAGCGTGACGCGGCGCTCCGAGAGCATCGGGAGGAGCCGCGCGGTCGTCACCACGTTGTCGAGGACCAGCTGCCAGCTGCGGACCGAGCGCGGGTCGCTGTTGCCGGCCAGCAGCGCGACCGGGCCTGCAGGGAGCGGGGCGAGGGACGCGGTCAGGTCGTCGGTCAAGAGGTCCGCCGGCACGATCGTGACCCCGCGACGCGCGGCGGCGCAGGATCCGTACCGGTCCACCGAGACCACGTCCCGGCCCTTCGCCCAGCAGCGGTCGACGACCGCCGACCCCAGGAATCCGGCCCCGCCCACCACGGTCAGCGACGTGGCGAGATCACCCATCGTGGCTCCTCGGGACACCCAGGTCCGGCTGCGGCATCTCCCCACGCTAGGTCGGCGGGGACCGCGTCACGGCGGGCGTGCCCGCCGTCCCCCAATTCCGGGTACCCGCGGGACGGGGCCGGTCCTTCTGCGTCGAGCGCCGCCTACGTTGCGGCGATGGACGGCCCCGAACGGCGGATCCTGATGATCAGCAGCACGGGTGGCGTGCTGCTGGACCTGATGGCGTTGCGACCGTGGTGGTCGCGCCACCAGGTGAGCTGGGTGGCCGTGGCCGGCCCGGACACGCGCGAGGTCCTGGCCGCGGAGCAGGTGACGTGGGCCGAGGAGCTCACCCCCCGTCAGCCGCTGGCGCTTGCGCGCACGACGCTCGCGGCCCGCGCCCACCTCCGGCGGGACCGCATCGACCTCGTGGTGTCCGCGGGCACCGGGGTCGCCGTGCCCTACTTCCTCGCCGCCCGCCTCGCCGGCGTGCCGGCCTGGTGGGTGGAGACGCTCAACGTGATCTCCGGTGCCGGGGTGGCCGCCCGCATCTGCGGCAGGGCGGCGGAGCTGGTCGTCGTACAGCACAGCACCATGCTCGCCGACTATCCGCGTGCCCTCCACGTGGGCGAGCTCTACTGATGGACCGACCTCGCCGGCTCGACGTGTTCGTCACCGTCGGCATGGGCCCGTGGCCCTTCGACCGGCTGCTCACCGCCCTGGCGGAGGTCTGCGAACAGCACGACGTCTTCGTGCAGACCGGCGTCTCCACGTTCGTCCCGCCGTGCCCCCATGCCGCCTTCCTCGGCTTCGAGGAGACCCAGCGGCGCATCGCCCGGGCCGACGTGGTCATCACCCACGGCGGCAACACCGTGCGCCTGGTGCAGCGGTCCGGCCGGATCCCGATCGCCGTCGCGCGCGAGGCCGCTCGCGACGAGATGCGCAACGACCACCAGGTGGCCTACCTGGTCAGCGAGGTGGCCCGGGGCCGCGTCGTCGCCCTCGACGGCGACCTGCGGGGCCTGGCGGACGCGGTGTCCCGGCACCCGGAGCACGAACGGACCCTGCTGCGCACGGGCTCCGGCCTGCCCCCGGTCGACGCCGCCGCGGTGGGCGACCTGCTCGATGCCCTGGCCGACGAGGACGACGCCCGCCGCCGCGGCTCGGGCTCCCGGCCCTTCCGGCAGCACCCCACCGCCCGGTACGGCTGGGCCTTCGACCGGCTGCAGGGACGCACCGGACGGCACCTCGACCTCGGGATCGGGGACGCGGAGCTCCTGGCCGCCCTCCACGAGCACACGTCGCTCAAGCTGGTGGGGGCGGATCCGCACGCCGGCTACCTGAAGGCCGCCCGGGCCCGGCACCCCGGCGTGCCGCTGGTCCGGGTGGCGGGCCGTCTGCCGTTCGCCGACGGTGCCTTCGACTCGATCAGCATGCTCGACGTGCTCGAGCACACCGCGGACGAGCGGGCGACCCTGGCGGAGGTGAGTCGTGTCCTGCGCCCCGGCGGCCTGCTCGTGCTCACGGTGCCGGCACGGCACGTCTTCTCCGTGCTCGACCCCGACAACGCGAAGTTCCGGTTCCCCCGGGTGCACCGGGCCGTCTACTCGTCGCGCTTCGGTCGGTCGACGTACGAGGCCCGGTTCGCCGACGACTCCGACGGGCTGCGTGGCGACATGGCGTGGGAGCGGGGGTGGCACACGAACTACGGGACGAGCGCGCTCGTGTCGCTGCTCGAGGAGGCCGGGCTGACGCCTCGACTCAAGGACGGCGCCAACCTGTTCTGGAGGTTCTGGCAGGTCCCGGCCCTCCTGGGCCCCGCCCGCGCCCGCCGGCTGTACGACGCCCCGCTGCGGGCCGACGGGCGGCTGTTCCGGAGCGCGAACCTCTTCCTCACGGCGTACCGCACCGGCGAGCCGGCTCGACCGGAGGTGGCGGATGGGGACGCCTGACTTCGTCTACATCGGGCCGGACAAGGCCGGCTCGTCGTGGCTGCACGAGGTCCTCCGGACGCATCCACAGGTCTTCCTGCCGCCGGCCAAGGGCCTGTACTTCTTCGACCGCCACCCCGAGCGTGGCCGCGACTGGTACGTCAGCCAGTTCGACGGCGCCGGACCGCGCCACCTCGTGCGCGGGGAGATCTGCCAGGACTACCTGGCCCACCCCGAGGCGGCCGAGCGGATGGCCACGTTCCTGGCCGGAGAGCCGGTGCGACTGATGGTCACGCTGCGCGACCCCGCCGAGCGCGCCTTCTCCTCCTACCTGCACATGCTGAGGTCGGGGTGGCGGACCGGCACCTTCCTGGAGGCCCTGGAGCGCTACCCCGAGCTGCTGGAGCACGGCCGTTACGGCACCCAGCTCGAGCGGTTCCGGAGCCGCTTCGGCAGGGACGCACTGCACGTCGCCGTCTTCGACGACCTCCGGGCCGACCCCCAGGCCTTCATCGACGCCGTGACCTCGTGGCTCGGCGTCGAGCGCCTGGTCCTGGACGCGGCGCAGCGGGAGCCGGTGCTCCCGGCCGGTCGGGCGAGGTCGGTGGCGGTGTCCCGCATGGTCAGCTGGGGGGCTCACGTGCTGCGCGAGCGGGACGGCGGGGACCTCGTCGGCAGGGTCAGGAGCGCCCCACTGGTGCAGCGTGCCCTGTACCGGCCGCTGGCCGACGAGCGGCCGGCGCTGACCGCCGAGGAGCGGACCCGGGTCCAGGCCGCGCTGGCGGCAGAGGTACGACAGGTGGACGAGACGTACGGGCTGGACCTGGCGCACCGTTGGGGCTGGCCGCCGTCTCCAGGCGGTCGCGGTACCACGTGATGGTGCGCACCAGCGCGTCCTCCAGGGGGACCACCGGGCGCCAGCCCAGCTCACGCTCGGCGAGGGTGATGTCGGGGCGTCGTACGGTCGGGTCGTCGACCGGGCGTGGCACGAACACGACCTCGCTGGTGGAGCCCGTCAGGTCGCGGACCAGCAGGGCCAGGTCGAGCACCGACATCTCGTGCGGGTTGCCGAGGTTCATCGGGCCCGGGTGTCCCGAGCGCACGAGCCGCAGGAGCCCCTCCACGGCGTCGTCGACGAAGCACAGCGACCTCGTCTGGGAGCCGTCGCCGGTGACGGTGAGGGGTTCGCCGGACAGCGCCTGGCGGATGAAGGTGGGGACGGCCCGGCCGTCGTCGGTGCGCAGTCGGGGCCCGAAGGTGTTGAAGAGCCGGACGATGGCGGTGTCGACACCGTACGTGGCCCGGAAGGCGGTGGTGAGCGACTCGGCGAACCGCTTCGCCTCGTCGTAGACCGACCGGGGGCCCACCGGGTTCGCGTGTCCCCAGTAGGACTCCGGCTGCGGGTGCACGAGGGGGTCGCCGTAGACCTCCGAGCTCGAGGCGACCAGGAACCGCGCCGCGTGCTCCCTCGCCAGGGTCAGCGCGTGCAGCGTGCCGACCGATCCGACGTGCAGGGTCTCGACCGGGAGCCGCAGGTAGTCCGCGGGCGAGGCGGGTGAGGCGAGGTGGAGCACGATGTCGACCCGGCCGGTGACGGGGAGGCCGGCGGTGACGTCGGCCTCCACGAGGTCGAAGCCCGGGTGCCCAGCGAGGTGCGCCACGTTCTGGGGGCGACCGGTGAGGAAGCTGTCGACGCAGGTCACCCGGTGGTCCTCGGCCAGCAGCCGCTCGCACAGGTGCGAGCCCAGGAAACCGGCGCCGCCGGTGACGACCACGCGCGGCTGCGTCATGGCGCCACTATGGCCACGGTCTGCCCTCGGCACACCGCGATGGGCGGCTCATCCCTCGAATCGGGGACGAGCACTCAGGCGCTCAGGCGCTCGCCCGTGTCGGTGTCGAAGACGTGGACGTCCCGCGGGTCCGTGGTGACGTGGATGACGTCGCCCTTCCTCACCGAGTCCCGCTGCGTCACCCGCACGATCACCGAACCCGGGACGCCCTCGACGTCGCTCGTGCCGTAGACGAAGGCATCGGCGCCCAGCTCCTCGACCACGCTCACCGTGACCGGCAGGCCACCCGCGTCGGCCGACACCAGTCGCCAGGACTCCGGCCGCACGCCCACCGTGATGGCCCCGGACATCCGCGACGCGGCGGCGGGGTCGACCGGCACCAGGTAGTCGCCGATGCGGGCCTGCCCGGACTCGTCGGCGTGGGCCTTGAGCAGGTTCATCTGCGGCGAGCCGATGAAGCCGGCCACGAAGAGGTTGACCGGACGGTCGTACAGGCCCAGGGGCGTGTCCACCTGCTGGAGGACACCGAGGTCCATCACTGCCACCCGGTCGCCCATGGTCATGGCCTCGACCTGGTCGTGGGTGACGTAGACGGTGGTGACGCCCAGGTCGGCCTGCAGCTTGGCGATGTCGGTGCGCGTCTGGACGCGCATCTTGGCGTCCAGGTTGGACAGCGGCTCGTCCATGCAGAAGACCTGCGGGTTGCGCACGATGGCCCGGCCCATCGCGACCCGCTGGCGCTGACCACCCGAGAGTGCCTTGGGCTTGCGGTCGAGGTACTCGTCGAGGCCGAGCATGTGGGCCGCCTCGGCGACCCTCTTGTCCCGCTCGGCGGACGGCATCTTGGCCATCTTGAGGGAGAAGGCCATGTTGTCGCGCACCGACATGTGCGGGTAGAGCGCGTAGTTCTGGAACACCATCGCGATGTCCCGGTCCTTCGGCGCCGCGTTGGTCACGTCGCGGTCGCCGATCCGGATGCTCCCCCGGTTGCACTCCTCGAGGCCGGCCAGCATGCGCAGGGTCGTGGACTTGCCACATCCCGACGGGCCGACGAGCACCATGAACTCGCCGTCGGCGATCTCGAGGTCCAGGGCGGGTACGGCGGGGCTGTCCGCCCCGGGGTACCACCGCTGTGCCTTCTCGAAGGTCACTGTTGCCATGTGCAGTCCTTTCGCATGTGGACGCTCAACCCTTGGTCGAGCCGAGTGTCAGGCCCGAGACGAACTGCTTCTGCAGCGCGAAGAACACCACCAGGACCGGCAGTGCCACGATCACGGATCCCGCCGCCACCAGGTTGGTGTCGGTGAAGAACTGGCCCCGGAGGTTGTTGAGCGCCGAGGTGACGGGCAGCTTGTCCCCTCGCTGGATGAGCACGGTGGCCCAGAAGAACTCGTTGTAGACCCAGGTGAACTGCAGGGTCGCCAGCGCGGCCAGGGCCGGGCGCACGAGCGGCATGGTCAGCTGCCAGTACTGCCGCCACACGCCGGCGCCGTCCAGCTCGGCCGACTCGTAGATCTCGTGCGGCAGGGTCTTCATGTAGTTGCTCAGCACGAAGGTGCAGAAGCCGAGCTGGAAGGCCGTGTTGACCAGGATGAGGGCCCAGAAGCTGTTGAGCATGGAGCCGGAGTCGCTCATGAACATCGGCAGCGGGATCTCGCGGAACATGCGGAAGACGGGGATCAGCAGCGCCTGGGGCGGCAGCAGGTTCGCCGCGAGGAAGACGCCGAGCAGCGCGAGGTTGAACCGGAAGCTGAACCTCGCCAGCACGAACGCGACCATGGAGGAGAGGAACAGCGTGAGCAGCACCGCCGGGATCGTGACGAGCATCGAGTTGCGCATGTGCAGGCCGAAGTCGCCCTGGGACCAGGCCTGCTGGTAGTTGTCGAAGGTCCAGCCGCCGAGGGACAGGTAGCCGTTGGCCTGGGTGTACTCGTACTCCCGGAACGAGTTGAGCACCGCCCAGAACAGCGGGAAGAGCCAGATGAGGGCCAGGACCGCGGTGATCACCGTCGCGACCGTGCCGCGGTTGCGGCTCATGACCCCGCCCTCCAGCCTCGGCGGGGGTGCCATGGCCGGCGCAGCGACCGGTGTCTCGGTGGTCATCGTTCGCGCTCCTCACGGAAGACGTTGCGCAGGTAGATGGTGATGAAGATCGAGGAGATCAGCATCATGATCACGGCCAGGGCCGAGCCGAACCCGTAGCGCGTGGCCTCGCCGATGACGTTCTGCCCGACGAGGGCACCGATGAGCTCCAGCCCGTTGCGGCCCTTGTTGATGACCCACACGATGTCGAAGGCGCGCAGCGACTCGATGACGACGATGACCACCACGATCATGTTGATCGGTCGCATCACCGGGAAGATCACGTGGAAGAAGGTGCGCACCTCGCTCGCGCCGTCGACCGCCGCAGCCTCGCGCAGGGTCCCGTCCACGCCCTTGAGGCCGGCCAGGTAGATCAGCATGATGTAGCCGGTGTGCCGCCATGCGGTGGCCACCAGGACGGCCCAGAGGTTGATGTCCGGGTCGCCGTACCAGTCGACCTCGGTGTTGAAGACCTGGTTGATCAGGCCCTGGTCGCGGGAGTAGAAGAGCTGCCAGATGAAGCCGATGAGCGCCACCGACAGCACGACGGGCATGTAGAACGCCGTCTGGTAGAAGCGGCTGCCCCGCATCTCCCGGTCCAGGACGACGGCCAGCAGCATGCCCAGCAGCGTCGGGAAGACGAACAGGAACGCCAGCCAGATCAGGTTGTGCTGGATGGCGGGCCAGAACGGCGGGTAGATGGTGGCGATGTCCTTGTAGTTCTGCACCCCCACCCACTCGATCGTGTCGAGGCTGCCGAACCCGTTCCACTTGCCGAAGGACAGCACCACCGACCCCAGCGCCGGCAGCCACACCAGTCCGATGACGAAGAGGGTGGGGATCRGCAGCATCAGGGTGACGACGAGCCGGTCCCGCGGGGCGAGCCGCTTCTCCCGGCGCTGGGTCGGTGGCCCCTCGGCCTCCGCGGACCGAGGTGCCTCATCGGTGGTGGCCATCGACTCAGCCGAAGATCGAGGCGGCTTGTTCCTGGATGCTGGACGTGATGCCGTCGATGTCGTCCGGGTTCTTCAAGAATTCCTGGATCGACGGGATCATCACGGTGTTGGCGAAGTCCGCGTTGGTGTCGCGGTCCATGAACTGGGCGATGTTGGCGGCCGCTCCCACCACCTCGACCGACTTCTTCTGCAGGTCGCTGTACGTCGAGGTGCTCGCGCCGGAGTTGGCCGCGATGAACGGCGCGTCGGCACCGTTGTTGCCCGCGTCGGCGGCGGCCGCGCTGCCCAGCCACTTGGCCATGGCCTTGCCGCCGTCCTGGTTCTTGCCGCCCGCCGCGACGCAGAAGCCGTCGATCGGGGCGTCGAGGGCGTCGGCCCCGATGCTCGAGTCGAGCTCGGGGAAGGTGAAGAAGTCGAGGTCGTCCACGTCGCTGATGGCGTCCACGACGAAGGTGCCGAGCAGGTACATCCCACACTCGCCCTTGCCCATCGCGGTGGCCGCCTCCTGCCACGTCCTGCCGAGCGGGTCCGCCTGGTTGTAGGGCAGCAGCGTGCGCCACTTCTCGAAGACGGCCTTGACCTCGTCGCTGTCCCACTGCTCGTCCCCGGCCATCAGGCTCATGTGGTAGTCGAAGCCGTTGATGCGCATGTTGAGGATGTCGAAGGTGCCCATGGCCGGCCACCCGTCCTTGTCCCCGAACGCGAAGGGCGTGATCCCCGAGCCCTTCATGTCGTCCATCAGCGCCATGAAGTCGTCGTTGCTCGTCGGCGGCTTCCAGCCGTTCTTCTCGAAGATCGACTTGCGGTAGAAGACCGCCCACGGGTAGTAGCTCACCGGCACGAAGTACTGCTTGCCGTCCGGGGCGGTGGCCGCCTGCTTGAACGAGTCGTCCATCCCCTCGATGGGCCACTCGTCGCTGAGGTCGGTGATCAGCCCCGCCTCGGCGAACTGGGCCATCCGGAAGCCGGCGAACCAGGTGAACACGTCGTCCGGGGTGCCCTGGAGGTAGGTGCTGATGCTCTCCTGGAACGTGTTGTGGTCCACGGCGTTGACCGAGACCTTGGTGTCGGTCTCCGTGCCGTACTTCTTGGCCATGGCCGCGAGCCGGTCGTAGGCGGGACCCGAGCCCTCGGCCTCGTTGATGCCGAAGCTGACGCTGGACCCGGAGCCACTGKACCCACCGGAGTCGTCACCGCCACAGGCGGCGAGCAGGCTGCCCGACCCGAGGGCGAGCCCGCTCAGCGCCATCCCACGGAGCACGGAGCGGCGGGACGCCGCCATGGTCGTCAGAGCGGAACGCGGCACGGCGTTGCCGCCGGGGATACCGGCAGATCGGGGTCGGGACACAACAGCCTCCTGGGCACAGAACCGAACAGAGGTCGACAGCATGTGACGGCCGACACACCCCCGTCAAGGGTCTGAGGTCTCACTTTGGTCGCGATATAGACATTTTCCAACGGAAGTTCGATCGGATCCGTTGACTTTGACGTGCGACGCTCGTCACAGTGACGTCATGCCCACCTCGTTGCCTCGCCTCGCCCTCGGTGGCGACTACAACCCCGAGCAGTGGTCCTCCGACGTGCACGCCGAGGACCGCAAACTCATGCAGGAGGCGGGGGTCGACCTGGTGACGCTCGGCGTCTTCTCGTGGGCCCACCTGCAGCCGGCACCCGACCGCTGGGACTTCGCGTGGCTCGACACGCAGATGGACGACCTGCACGCGGCGGGCATCCGCGTCGACCTCGCGACGGCCACCGCCTCGCCCCCGCCGTGGCTCGCGCACCGGCACCCGGGGATGCTGCCGGTGACCCAGGACGGCCGCACCCTGTGGCCCGGCGGTCGCCAGGCGTTCTGCCCGAGCTCGCCCGTCTACCGCGAGCACGCCCTGACGCTGTGCCGCACGATGGGCGAGCGGTACGCCGACCACCCCGCCCTCGCGCTGTGGCACGTGTCGAACGAGCTCGGCTGCCACAACGCGCGCTGCTACTGCGACGTGAGCGCGGCGGCCTTCCGCGACTGGCTGCGCGCCAGGTACTGCGACGTGGACCGGCTCAACGAGGCGTGGGGCACCGCGTTCTGGTCCCAGCGGTACGGCGACTTCGACGAGGTCCTCCCCCCGCGCTCCGCGCCGGCCTTCCCCAACCCCACCCAGCAGCTGGACTTCCTGCGGTTCTCCTCCGACCAGCTGCTCGACAACTTCGTCGTCGAGCGCGACGTGCTGCACGAGGTGTCGCCGGGCGTGCCGGTGACCACCAACTTCATGGTCATGCGCCAGACCTTCGAGATGGACTACCTGCGGTGGGGCCGCGAGCTCGACGTGGTCTCCAACGACCACTACCTGATGGCGTCGGACCCGCACGCGCACCGCGAGCTGGCCTTCAGCGCCGACCTGACCCGCGGCACCGCCGACGGCAAGCCCTGGCTGCTGATGGAGCACTCCACCAGCGCCGTCAACTGGCAGCCGCGCAACCGCGCCAAGGCGCCCGGCGAGACCATCCGCTCCAGCCTGGCCCACGTGGCCCACGGCGCGGACGCCGTGCTCTTCTTCCAGTGGCGGGCCTCGCGGGCCGGCGCGGAGAAGTTCCACTCGGCACTCCTCCCCCACGCCGGGACCGACTCGCGACTGTGGCGCGAGGTGGTGCAGCTCTCCGAGGTCCTCGACGCGATCGAGGAGGTGAGCGGCAGCCGTGCCGACAACCGGGCGGCCATCCTCTACGACTGGGAGGCGTGGTGGGGCTGCGAGCTCGACTCGCACCCGAGCATCGACGTCACCTACCGCGACCGGGCCGAGGACTTCCACCGCTCCCTGTCCGCCGCCGGGGTCGGGGTCGACGTCGTGCACCCCGGGAGCGACCTCAGCCGCTACCGCCTCGTCGTGGTCCCCACCCTCTACCTGGTCTCGGACAAGACGGCGGCCGCCGTGGCGGAGGCCGCCGAGGCCGGCGCGACCGTGGTGGTCACCTACTTCAGCGGCATCGTCGACGAGCACGACCACATCCGCCTCGGCGGCTACCCCGGTGCCTTCCGCGACCTGCTGGGCGTGCGCACCACGGAGTTCCTGCCGCTCCTCGAGGGCGAGTCCGTGGCGGTCGAGGGTCTCGGCGAGGGCGTGCGCGCCGACGTGTGGACGGAGGACCTGGAGCTGGCCGGCGCCGAGGCGGTCGCCCACCACGCCGACGGCCCCGCACGCGGGCGCCCCGCCGTCACCCGCCGCGAGGTCGGCGACGGGGTCGCGTGGTACGTCGCGACGCGCCTGGCCCCGGAGGGCACGGACCACCTCACCGAGCGGCTCGTGAGCGAGCTCGGGCTGGACCGCCTGCCGGGCGCCTCCGCCGACGTCGAGGTGACGCGGCGGGTCGGGAACGACGCATCCTGGCTGTTCGTCATCAACCACGGGACCGAGGACGCGCCGGTGCCGGTGACCGGGACCGACCTGGTCTCGGGCCGTTCCGTGGCCGGGGACCTCGTCGTCCCCGCCGGAGGCGTCGCCGTCGTACGCGAGGAGCAGCACTGATGCTGGCCGCCCAACGTCGCAGTCGCATCCTGGCCGAGCTCGACCGGGACGGCACCGTGCGCGTCACCGACCTCGTCGACCTGCTGGGCGTCTCGGACATGACCGTGCGTCGCGACCTCGTCGCGCTGCACCGCGACGGGCTCCTGGAGAAGGTGCACGGAGGCGCGCTGGCCGTGGCCGAGCCGTCGTCGGCGGAGCCGGGATTCGCCGCCAAGTCGGTCCAGCACCGCCTCGACAAGGAGGCGATCGCCGCCCGGGCTGCGCAGTACGTGCACGAGGGCATGGCCATCGCGGTCTCGGCGGGGACCACGACCCACGCGCTCACCGCGCACCTGGCGAAGATCCCCCACCTCACGGTCGTCACCAACTCGGTGTGGGTGGCCGACCTGCTGCACCGGGCGGGGGACAGCACCACCTCGGTGCTGCTCACCGGCGGGCTGCGCACCCCCTCGGACGCCCTCGTGGGACCGGTGGCGGTGTCCTCGTTGCGGAGCCTGCACGTCGACGCGTTCTTCATGGGCGTCCACGGCATGKACCTGCGCGCCGGCTTCAGCACCCCCAACCTCCTCGAGTCCGAGACCAACCGCGCCATGATCGAGCGCTCCCGCCGCCTGATCGTGTGCGCCGACTCCAGCAAGTGGGGGGTGGTCGGGCTCAGCAGCATCGCCTCGCTCTCCGACGCCTCGGTCCTGGTCACCGACACCGGCCTCTCCGCCCAGGCCAGTGGCGTGCTGTCCGACCACGTCGGCGAGCTCGTCCTCGTCGACGTCGACGACGCCTCGTCCGAGGCGAGCAGGGACGCCTGAGCCGTGCCGGACGACATCTCCGTGGGCACCGTCCACCTCCGCCGGGCCGGCGTGAGCCTCCTCGTGGCACCCGACGACGACGGCGTACCGGTGGTGGTGCACTGGGGCGCCGACCTGGGCGACCTCGACGACGCCGCCCTGGCGGCCCTCGTCGCCGCGCGGCGCCCGGGCATCTCACACTCGGCCTTCAACACGGCACGCCGTACCGGACTCGTGCCCGACCCCGTCCGCGGCTTCACGGGCACGCCGGTCCTCGAGGGCCACCGCGTCGGCGGGACCGCCTCGGCGACGACCCCCAGCCCGTCGGCGTGGTCGACGCACGTCGAGGACCCTCCCGAGGGCGGCGACGCGACCGCCCGCTTCTCGGGCACCGACGACGAGGCGGGCTGGGCCGTCGACGTCGACCTCGCGCTGAGCTCCGCCGGCCTGGTCCGCGTGCGCACGTCGGTGACCAACACCCTCGGCGGCACCCTGCACCTCGCCGCGGCCCGCACGGCGCTGCCCGTCGGTGCCGGGGCGACCGAGCTGCTCGACCTGACGGGCCGGTGGTGCAAGGAGCGCGCCCCGCAACGGCACCCCTGGGTGCAGGGCACCCACCGCCGCGACGCACGGCACGGACGCACCGGCCACGACGCCACCCTGCTGATGGTGGCGGGGACACCCGGCTTCGACTTCTCGCGGGGCGAGGTCTGGTCGGTGCACACCGCGTGGAGCGGCAACCACACGACGTACGCCGAGCGCACCCCGGAGGGCGACTGCCTCCTCGGTGGTGGAGAGCTGCTGGCGCCCGGCGAGGTGTCCCTCGCCGAGGGCGAGACCTACCGCGGCCCGTGGCTGCTGGGCTCGTGGTCCGACGGCGGGCTGGACCCGATGAGCCACCGCCTCCACGCGCACCTGCGCTCCCTTGCGTCCGGTCCCCCGCGCGAGGCCCCCGTCGTGGCCAACACCTGGGAGGCCGTCTACTTCGACCACGCGCTGGAGCGGCTGACGGCGCTCGCCGACGTGGCGGCCCGGGTCGGGGTCGACCGCTTCGTCCTCGACGACGGCTGGTTCCGGGGGCGGCGCAACGACACGGCCGGGCTGGGCGACTGGTGGGTCGACGCCGAGGTGTGGCCCGACGGGCTGCACCCGCTGGTCGACCACGTGCGCGGCCTGGGCATGCAGTTCGGGCTGTGGGTGGAGCCGGAGATGATCAACGTCGACTCCGACACGGCCCGGGACCACCCCGAGCGCATCCTGCGCGGTCGCCACGACCTGCCGCTCGCGTGGCGCACGCAGCAGGTGCTGGACCTGCAGGACGAGGCGGCGTACGCCCAGGTGCGGGACAGCCTGCTGGACCTCGTCGAGGAGTACGACGTCGACTACCTCAAGTGGGACCACAACCGCGACCTCACCGACGCCACCCACGACGGGGTGCCCGCCGTCCACGGGCAGACCCGCGCCTTCTACCGCCTGCTCGACGAGGTACGCGCCGCCCACCCCGGTCTGGAGATCGAGTCGTGCGCCTCGGGCGGTGGCCGCGTGGACGCGGAGGTCCTGGCCCGCACCGACCGGATCTGGCCGAGCGACACGATCGACCCCCTGGAGCGCCAGCACCTCCAGCGCTGGACGTCCCTCCTGGTCCCGCCCGAGCTCATGGGCTCCCACGTGGGCGGGCCCGTGGCCCACACCACCGGGCGCTCCCACCCCCTCGGCTACCGCGCCGCGACCGCGCTGCTCTACTCCTTCGGCATCGAGTGGGACCTCACCGGCCTCGACGACGCGACCCTCGAGGAGCTGACCCGCTGGCTGACCCTGCACAAGCGGGTCCGCCCGCTCGTCGCGCGGGGCTCCCTGGTCCATCCCGACCATCCCGACCCGGCGGTCATGGTGACCGGGCTGGTCGCCGCGGACCGCTCCGAGGCGTGGTACGTCGTCACGACGGTGGCCGCGACCGCGACCCAGCACCCGGCGCCGCTGCGGCTCACCGGGCTCGATCCCGACCGGGCCTACCGGCTGAGCGACGAGACCGCCACCGCGGACCGGCACGCCGCGGACCTGGCGCCCTGGTGGGCGGCCGGGAGCGGTCAGGTCGTGGCCGGACGTCCTCTGGCCGTCGCGGGCGTCACCCTTCCGGTGCTGGGACCGGAGTCGGCGCTGGTGCTGCACGTCGACGCGTCCGGCGCCTGAGCCTCGTCCGGCGCGCCTCCGCCCGGGACCGGGCGTGGGCCACTAGAACAGAGCCCGGACACAGCCGAAAGCCCATCACGTATGAGGTGATGGGCCTTCGTGTCATCCGGACCGGAGTCCTTCCGACGGGTCCGTTCTACGC